>SLDG01000072.1 GCA_007125355.1 Balneolales bacterium
GCAACGGCATCAAGGCCATTTGACATTGATCGCGATGGTTTCGTTTTAGGTGAAGGTTCCGGTATAGTCTTCCTCGAAAATTATGAAAGTGCTGTGAAACGCGGAGCTCGTATTTATGCAGAAATTGTAGGATACGGATTCTCAGCTGATGCATTCCATATTACAGCACCCGATCCCGAAGGAAAAGGTGTTTTACAAGCCATTACTGATGCTTTAAAAGCAGCAGGTATTAAAACCACAGATGTTGACCATATCAATATGCATGGTACATCCACACCTCTTGGTGATGTAGCTGAAACAAACTCAATCAAGAAAGTTTTTGGTGACCATGCATTTAAAATTAACCTAAACTCTACCAAATCTATGACCGGCCACATGCTTGGTGCTGCCGGCGCTGCTGAATCTATTGCTACAATTCTTGCAGTTTACAACGATTTGGTACCGCCAACCATTAACTACTTTACGCCCGACCCAAAGTGTGACTTAAATTACACTACCAATGAAGCCGAATCACGTAAAGTAAATTATGCTATTAACAATGCATTCGGATTTGGCGGTCATAATACCTCTTTGGTTTTCAAAAAATTCGAAGAATAAGCCGAATGCTCTCAAGGATAAGAGCATATTTCTTAAAACGCTCTCTTGATAAACCAACCATTGAAAAACTCGAGCGGTTGGAGAACATCTTTGAAGTAAAAATCACCAATCCACAACTTTACCTCAAAGCATTGAGGCACCGCTCGACCTTGATTGAAAAAAATCTGGATGAGTCAGAAAGCTACGAGCAACTGGAATTTATTGGTGATGCTGTTTTAGATTTAATAATCAGTGAGCTTATTTATGAACACTTCCCCAAAAGAAACGAAGGGTTCATGACTAAACTCAGATCAAAGCTTGTTAAAGAAGAAACGCTTGCAAAACTGGCACTTGATCTGGATTTATCTTCACTTATTGAAGTCGGAAACCGAGTAAAAAGTCAGGGTATTCAGCTGAAAAAAAGTATTCTTTGTGATATTTTTGAAGCCCTCGTTGGTGCGTTGTACTTCGATAAAGGACTTGCTGAGACGCGTTTGTTTGTGAGGCGGGTTTACACAACGTACATCGACTTGCAGCAAATGAGTTCTATGCAAGATAATTTTAAAAGTATGTTGCTTGAATACACGCAGGCAAAGAGATACTCGGTACCTGAATATCAGGTTGTGGATGAAGACGGGCCCGACCACGACAAAACATTTCATATTGAAGTTTTGGTCAACTCGCAAGTATGCGGAACAGGCAAAGGGAAAAACAAGAAAAGAGCCGAGCAAGCCGCGGCAATGCAGGCATTAAAGTATTTTAAGATGAACGTTTGATGGATATTCATCTCCATATAAGAACATCCATTTTCGTGTAAATTGCAGAAGTTACAGAACCATCAAACCCATTTCAGGGTTACATTCTGTAAACACAAACAATGAAATTATTATGAGTGCATATAATATTGAGATACAGAAAATCAAGAAATCAAGAAGAGATTCAGTAGATTTTAACCAACTGAAATTTGGCGACAGATTTGCCGACCACATGTTTGAATGTGAATACAAAAACGGTGAGTGGTCGAATTTTAAAATCAAACCGTACGGACCGATTCAAATGATGCCTTCTGCCAACATCCTGCATTACGGTCAGGGTGTCTTCGAGGGAATGAAAGCATTCTGCCATAAAGACGGTAAGGTAAATATTTTCCGCCCTGACAAGCACTACGAGCGCTTCAACAGGTCATGCAAGCGTATGAATATCCCGGAGGTGCCAAAGGAGTTGTTCATTTCTGCACTCAAAACACTCGTGGATTTAGACCGAAAATGGGTTCCGATTGATCGTTTTAAATCATTGTATATACGCCCTTTTGTGGTTGCAACTGAAGAGTTTTTAGGATTAAAAACATCCACCACGTATAAGTTTTTGATTATTACAGGGCCGGTTGGCAATTATTACAGCGAGGGAATCAAACCTGTTAAGCTAACCACCATGCCAGAATACGTCAGAGCTGTAAAAGGTGGTTTTGGGGATGCAAAAGTGCCCGGGAACTACGCCGGCAGTCTTCTTCCGGCCGACCTTGCTCTCAAGCAGGGATACACACAGGTAATGTGGCTGGATGCTGTCGAGCATAAATATGTGGAAGAAGTGGGTTCGATGAATATGTTTTTTGTGATTGATGATTCCGTAGTTACGCCTCCTCTTGGGGGCACCATTTTGCCCGGTGTTACCCGAAGAAGTATTCTCGACTTATGCTCAGAATGGGGTATTAAGGTAAGTGAAAGTAAGATAAGTGTTGATGAACTCATGGATGCACACAATGCAGGTTTACTCAGCGAATCATTCGGCTCCGGAACAGCAGCGGTCGTTTCTCCAGTTGGATTGATTCACCATGACGGCTACAATATTGAACTCGACCGCGAGAAAATGGGTCCACTCGCACAAAGGCTTTACGATGGAATTACATCCATTCACCACGGAGATGCAGAGCCACCGGCTGACTGGTGCATGATTATATAAATCAGCTAATCTCAGAAAACAGTTCTTCTGTAAGAGTAACAAAGTGTTTCGGTTCAAGTTGCTCCGGACGCAGATTCAGGTCTATGCTCTCGATTTCGCGTCCGGCTAACAAAGGCGAAAGACTGTTTGAGAGCTTTTTTCTGCGTTGATTAAATGCCATTCGAACAACTTGTTTAAAATTCGCAATATCTACCGGTAAATTCTGCGCATAGGGCTCAAAAGATATCACCGCGCTCTCGACATTAGGTTTCGGAAAAAACGCATGTCTAGAAACAGTAAACAACAACGCTGTCTTCCCAAATATCTGCGCCTGAACACTTAAAATTCCATAAGTTTTACTGCCCGGAGGTGCAACAAGTCGTTCGGCTACCTCTTTCTGCATTAAAAAAACAGCACGTTTGTACCAGTGCCCGCTGTCCATTACTTTAAACAAAATCGGACTTGTGATGTAATATGGGATATTCCCACAAATAAAATGTCTTTTATTCTCTGTTTTAAGTGTTTCCCAGTCTGCTTTCAGGATGTCTTTTTGAACGATATCCAAACCCGGGAACTTGTGCTCAAGTAATTCAACGGCTCTTTGGTCAATTTCCACAACTGTTACATCATCAGAATGCTTAAGCAAATGGTTGGTCAGCGCACCTTCACCTGGTCCGATTTCTATGATTCTGTCCTCTTTTCCTGCCAATACAGAGCTGGCAATTTTACTCAGAATGTTTTCATCCTTTAAAAAATGCTGCCCTAAACTTTTTTTAGGTTTAATTTGCATGTATAGATTTCTTTATCTTTGCTAAATGCCTTAATTCTTTTATTTTGATAATCTAAAGACCTTGCAGAACAATCGCTTTGCGGGTTTACAATAAGGGGTAATAAGAAAGAATATACGATTACTTACTCTCCTTGAAACTACGGAATTTATTGTTATCTAATGGAAATACTGAACCCCGGTGATTTCAGTCATAAGCTGGGCCTTGAGACCCTTGAAAAAACGCTAAAAAAAGATCAGGGATCTGCGAGTATCAATATTGGCATCCCAAAAGAGGCCTCAGCTGATGAAAAACGTGTTTGTGTTACACCGGGCGGAGTTTCAGTGCTTGTTGCTAATGGGCATAAAGTAGTATTAGAGCAAAATGCCGGAAAAGATGCCAACTTCCCTGACCACGAGTATTCAGAAGCCGGAGCCCTTATTGTCGACAATCCTCATGAAGTATATAAACAGAGTGAGCTTATAATAAAGGTCTCCCCTCCTACTAACGAAGAGTTGGAGTATCTCACCCATGAGCATGCCGTTTTTTCGGCGGTTCACCTCGGTAATGTCGATGAGACCTTTTTCCATAAGATGATTCAAAAAGGGATAACAGGAGTTGGTTTTGAGTTTATCCAACATCCCGATAATTCTTTCCCGATTGTACGGATGATGCACGAAATTACGGGCTCTATGTCTGTTCAGATAGCAGCGCATTATCTGCAAAGCCATTCAGGCGGACAAGGGTTGATGCTGGGTGGTATTTCCGGAATTCCTCCGGCTACAGTTGTAATTCTTGGGGCAGGAATCATTGCAGAATATGCAGCACGCACTGCTTTGGGATACGGAGCGCAGGTTTTTGTGATGGATAACGACTTGAGCAGATTACGGCATCTTGAGAATGCTCTGAACCGCCGTATTATTACCACAATGGCCAATCATCAGTATCTTACAAGCGCTACTAAAGCAGCGGATGTGATTATAGGCGCGGCTATGGTGGAAGGCCACAGAGCTCCGTGCTGGGTAACCGAGCCAATGATTGAAAACATGAAATCGGGCAGTGTAATCGTAGATACTGTAATTGATCAGGGTGGATGCGTGGCAACAAGCAGAGCCACAACACACTCGAGACCTGTGTATGAAAAATCTGGCGTGATTCATTACTGTGTACCTAACATCCCGTCTGGCGTAGCACGAACTGCTACATACGCATTAAATAATGTCATAGTCCCTATTATTCTCGAAATTGGTGAAGCAGGTGGTTTCAAATCAGCTTTATGGTCAGATTCCACCCTCCGAAGCGGCACTTATGTCTATAAAAAACATCTTACAAAGAAAACTCTCTCGCAAATGTATAATATTCCGTTCAGGGATATTGAAATGTTAATTGCAAGCAGAATCTAAGTTGAATACAATCAATTACTAACCATTATTATGTTATGAGATACACTCTATCAATATTTATTACATCATTGCTTGGCATTGCTTTAATTGCATCATGCAGCAGTACTCCCGACCTTGAATCGGCCAGAAACCTGATTACAGCAGAGGGAATTAAACATCACATAAATGTGCTGGCACACGACTCTACGATGGGCCGTGCACCGGCTACCCCAGGCGAAGAAAAAACCGTTGAGTACCTAATTCAGCAATTTGAAGAAATCGGGCTTGTGGGTGGTATGCAAGATGGTGGTTTTGTGCAGCAAGTTCCTGTGGTAAGCCAAACAACAAAACCCGGCTCGGTTATGAACATTACTCGTGGAAACCAAACCATACACAGCTTCGACTATTTTACAGATATGATGGCCTGGCCTGCAGCCGGACAGGAAACTGTGAGTATCAGAGATGCTGAAATGGTGTATGTGGGATATGGCATCATTGCCCCCGAAGAAGACTGGGATGATTACAAAGGAAAAGATGTCACCGGGAAAATTCTGGTTTTCAAGAACAGCGATCCGTATTCCTATGAAGATAAATTCGCGGGAAATGCCAGATTGTACTACGGCAGATGGAGCTATAAGTATGAAATCGCGGAAGAATTGGGAGCACTGGGCGCCATCATTATTCACACATTACCTACTGCAGGGTATGGATGGAATGTTGTTTCAGGCAGTTGGGCACGTCCGAGATTTGCACTTGAGGATGAAATGGCAGATTCAGATACCAAACTAAATGCATGGCTCACGCATCACCACAGCAGGGCCCTTTTTGAGAGTGCTGGTCTCGACCTTGATGAAATGCTTGCCATGGCAGAAAGCCAGGATTTTGAGCCTGTTCCACTTGAAGGCCTTAGATTAAATATTGATATGGAAGCCACTTATGACAGGCTTACCCTCAAAAATGTTGTCGGAGTGTTACCCGGAAGCGACAGAAATCTGAGAGATGAACACCTTGTATTTTCCGCTCACCACGACCATCTTGGTGTAGGGCTTGCAGTGGATGGCGATTCTATCTTTAACGGCGCTATGGACAACGCAAGCGGCACCAGCGCGATGATAGAGATGGCAAGAGCTTTTAAATCGGTATCGCCGCATGTGCGTCGAAGTGTTATGTTCGCGGCTGTGGGTGGCGAGGAATCAGGACTGCTTGGCTCGCGTTATCTGGCAAATAATTCACCTGTGCCTGTTGGAAAGATTACTGCAAACATCAATATTGATATGATTAATGGTATTGGCAAGACCGAGGATGTAATAATTGTCGGAAAAGGCAGAACCTCTATCGATAATATTATGATTGAAGAGGCAGAGAAAAAGGGCCGTACGGTATTGCCTGATCAACAACCGGAGCAGGGTTTTTACTACCGGTCTGATCATTTCTCGTTCGCGCGGGTTGGTATTCCTGCACTTTTTCCGAATCCTGGAGTTACGTACATAGACCAACCGGATGACTTTTATGAGGAGTTTGTAGTTCCGCACATGCAGTTTATTTATCACACCGTACATGACCGTCCTGAAAATATCGTAAGCCTCGAAGGTGCCGAACAGGATATGAGGTTGATCTTCAACGTAGGGTTCAGAGTTGCGAATGCAAATGAAATGCAATCCTGGAATTCGGGCGATGAATTCGAAGCTGCAAGGTTGCGAGCCATAGAAGCCGTCAATTAAAAAATATATCCGTCGAAAAGTGGTGATTTATCTCAATTCACCACTTTTGCTTTAACCCCACCAAGAGATGGCCTATTCTGAGTTATCGGAGCGAAATTTTAAAAGAATCGCGCTAATAAACTGGCTGCTGACAGTACCCATGTTGTTGATTTTTGCATGGCCGTATTATCTGTTGGGAAAATGGTCGGGAATCTCTTTCCCTCCTGCATTTATTGGCTCATTCATCTTTGCACTGCCGTTTATGATGACCGTACTGCACGGGCATATAACTATGGCTTTGGGTGCACTCCATCGCGATAAATATTACGAATGGTTGAGCGGTCACCCACTTAGCTACGGATTCTTTTTCCACCCCATCATGTTCCGAACCAGATTCAGACTTTCGATTTTTCTGTTTTCCCTGCTTATTTTTGGGATTAGCTTAATTTCCGGCCTTTAACCCGAATTATTCACGAAAGTATGAAAATTAATGTATAAACCATTGTATACTAATGATATAAATAAAAATTACTGTATTCCCTCAAATTTGGGTCTGGTTAAAGTGCTGCGCACCGAGCGAAGCGATTCCCACGAAGTGAAATTTCCACGTTAGCCGCGTTGAAGTTGAAAAATCATGCTCAGGGTACTCA
>SLDG01000089.1 GCA_007125355.1 Balneolales bacterium
CAGAACGCACCCGCTCTTTAATCGACATCTACGGTTCTCTTGATGCGGGGGTCGTAATCAAAAAAATCCAGTCTTCTCTCGAAAATTTCATCGGAGACATGCCAACAACCGATGACATCACTTACAGCTGTATCCGCAAAACCGAAAACAACGAAAAGCCGGGTATGGAAGATGCGGAAGTTGTTGAGGGTGATGAGTAGGTTGAGAGTAGATCGGTTGGGGGTATTGGGATTAAATTATTGATTTGTAATTATACATTCCATCCATCACATCGTCACCCTGTCGCGCCCCGCATTCATCGGGGAGCAGCCGAGCCCCTATAGGCGCTAAAGCATCGTTGGCTTTCTCGGCGTCCCTTCGACTTTGCTCAGGACAAGCTCTGAAGGATCGCTTGAACAACCCGGGAATCTTTATAGGCATCACTGCACAGGATTTTTATTCGAACTATGACGTTTAATTCCAAAATCCATGAGGTTTGAGGCCTTATCCACCGATGGTTCGACGACGGCGGGAAACAATAACATAAACCTACTTAAACATCCAGACCCGCCTGCTCACCATGACGGGCTGGTGCAGCCATTGTGTCTTATAAAACTCAGAAGCCCCACCCTCAACTCACCCAAAATACTCATCCAGCTTCTTTACAACACGCTCTTTCGGCAGGTCGAAAAAGATGCCATTACCCGGGGTTTGGGGGTCTATCCCTCTGAGGTACAAATAATATGCGCCGCCTATCATTTTCTCATAGTCGAAACAGGAGCCGTAAAAATCTTTGAGCATGCGCACTAAAGCCAGTGTGTAGATGTGGTATTGATAATCATATCCCCGTTCGCGCATCATGGATTTCAGGGCATCGGTTGAATAATCCTGACATGTATCGCTTTTATAATCCAGGATGTAGAATTTTCCTTCATGTTCGAACAGTAAATCGATGAACCCGGTCATGTATCCGGGATTAAAACCTGATTTTGGGACATCGCCACCCCGAATTATTCTTGCGATGTTATCACCTTCTGAGCGTTTCAGGCTGAAATAAAACTCCATCTCTTTTCTGAGGTGCTTCTGTTCGAGGTTCATAAGTGATGCGTTACTGTGTGGCAGCCGCATCTCAAGTACATGTTTGGTCATTTTGCTCAGTGATTCCGAAAACCGTACATCATAGCCGTCTTCCTCAAGAAATCTGCCAATGAGCTTCTCTCCTTTTTCATCAAACTCAGAAAAAACTATCTCCTCAAAAATTTTGTGCATAAAAACTCCGGCAGCGGCTCCTTTTGGGAAATCTTTTACATCAAATCCCTTCGATTTTTCTTCCACTTCAGAAACAGGATCAATTTTTGATTCTTCCCGCAGAGATTCATCCCCCATTTCCATGGCCGATTTTTTGATGCCGCTGTAAGAAGTTATGTACCACGATGGCCGAGTTGTATCTGTTCTGCCGTACTCAAGTGCAGTACCGTGAACTTCTGGAATCTCGTCATCTGCAATGGTATCATGATTGATTTCGGCATTGCTAATGGTAAATTTTTTAGGCTGGGTTTCAGCTAATTGCGTAGCGTAATCGAGTATTGCACCCGGAGTTACATCTTCCGAGGTTGCATACGTTGATTTTAAATCCGAACCGCTCAGTACAAAATAAAGAGGACTCGTTCCGCGCTCTGCTTTAGTTTTTGGAATATAGGACTGCACATTAATATAGCACCTGTAACCGGCTCTTGTTAACGCCACGTAAGTTAACCTGATTAACTCCGCTTTTTGTTCGTCCATCACCCTGCGGTGCGCGCCATTATGGTCGGTGCCTGTAAAATTCACCACTGCTTTGCCCTGCTCATCGTGATACAACAATGGTGGATTGATTTTGCTTTTGACCGTCGATGCCCATAAAAACGGACAAAAAACGACCGAAAATTCGAGACCCTTGCTTGAATGGATAGTAAGAATGTGCACTAAATTATCATCGCTTTCGAGGCGTATTTCGGTTTCTTCATTTGAGTTTTCCTGCTTCATTTGAATGAACCATTTACGTAGCTCTTCGATGTCCGTTCTGTCACTGCGTCCGGCTTCATCCGCCAGCTCAGCCAAATGCATGAGATTAGCGTATCTCCTTTCAGCTTCATCCATGGACAAAATCCGGGATTCAACATCGCATTTCTTTCCGTCAGCCCAGGCAATTTGCAAACGCAAGAAAGCGGTGAATAATGGCAAAAAGCCACCGTATGCAAATTCATTTTTAAGGGATGAAAATGTTGTGATTAACTCGCTGTAGGCGTCAGAGTTTTCTTCGAGCGCGTTAATCTGGCTCAGGGGACATCCCACATATCCTGAAAACAACAGAAAACGCATCAGCGGAAGGTTACCCGGATTTGCAATTACCTGAAGCAGATGAATCAAAAAATCACATTCTTCGGTCTGGAAAACACTTTTATTGGACTTGGTTACACTCTTTACCCCACGTCTGATCAGCGCTTTACGGATACTTTCTGCCTGATAATGCGTCTGTACGAGAATTGCGATATCCCCGGCTGCCAAAGGCGCGCTTTTTCCATCCTTAATTATACAAATATTGCCCTTTTTGCTCTTTTTTAGCAAACGCACAATTTCAGAAGCGACCTGATTGCAAACCACGCGCTCATGCATCCCCTTATTTGCTTTTTCGTCGGTTCCGTTGGTAAAAAAAATAATGGGCGCTTTTGAGCCGGATTCTCTATCATCAAATTCTGAATCGTCTTTATTCGCTTCAGCATCAAAAAAATCAATCCCTCCCGGCCACTGATTGCCATTTGTTTTAAAAAGCTCGTTTATCCCTTCAACTAAAGTTCCGGCGGACCTGAAGTTTTTCTCAAGAGTATATTTTTCAACATCATCTCTGTTTTTAACAGACAGATAGCTAAAAATATCCGCACCACGAAATTTATAGATAGACTGTTTCGGATCGCCAATCAGGAAAAGTCCGCCGGCCTTAAACCCGTTGTATATGCTGTCGAAAATATCAAGCTGAACAGGGTCAGTATCCTGAAATTCGTCTACCAACGCCAGTGGATAGGAATCTCTCATCGCCTTAAGCATACGCTCATCCTTCAGTGCCGTGCTCATCCCTGTTAGAATATCATCAAATGAACGAATGCGTGATTCTTCTTTTATATGGTTCAGTTTTTCATGATACTGCTTCGCGAGTAAGACGAGGTAACTCTCAGCCAATTCATCTGTATTGAAATCAAAAAGCTTTTCCAGTTCTGTCAGAAAAGGATGCTCAGGTGGATTTGCTCCGCTCTTTAACCTGTTTTTCTGGTTGTAATAATCACTGTGCAGTTTCGCGGCTTCTTCGTATTCGGTAAAATTTAGTGCGCAGCGGCTGGAATTGAGCATTTTCTCAACATCATCCAGCATTTTCTCAACCTGAATTGCTTTGTAGCTTCTTTTGGTTAGTCCGCTCACTTCAATGGCTTTCGCAACCTCATCCCTGTTCCACTTACTTTTGGCCTGTTCAAACTGCCGCATAAACCGATGGACGCTATTTCCCAACTCTGTTTCATTGGTGTCTGAAATAAATGTCAGAAATGGTTTCCCGGATGCCGCACTTAGTCGTTTTTTAAGCTCGTCCGGTTCTTTGATGGATTCCATCAAATACTCAATGAGCACTTTTCTCCACTCAGGTGCATTTTCGAGACTGTGGATTTCCCCACGCCAAATGTCATCTGCCGCCTTAGTTTTAATTTCGGTGTCGTTTCCGGTGTATTCTATATCGAAACTGCTGTTGCTCTCAAAAATGTACTCCTGCAACGCCTGCTGACAAAACCCATGAATGGTGTAAATCGACGCCAAATCAATTTCCTGCCAGGCTTTTTTCAGATTTTCGAGGGCTTTAGGGTCATTTTTAAACGCAATGTGAAACTTTGCAAGAAAGTCGTCTTCAGGCGGTTCAGGCTGCTCAAGTGTCCGGATGGCATCCCTTAGTCGATGCGTAATTCTATCTTTTAATTCCTGCGTGGCTGCTTTTGTGAATGTAACCACCAAAATCTCAGACGGTTTATATCCCCTTTCGGCAATCGCACGTACGTACAGACCCGTAATATTGTACGTCTTCCCCGTGCCGGCAGATGATTCCACCAGTTTAATCCCCTCAAACGATATGTCGAACAGATTAAACGGCTTCATCTTCTTTTATCCCTTTGATATTATCCATCATCGGCTTCCAAATCTTATCACTAACACCCAGCAGTTTGTTGAACCAATCCTGCCTGAATTCGATGTAGAATCCCGAGGCATAATCATCTGTTTTATATACATTTTGGTCAAAATCAGCATCTGAATGTTCAAACCAATCCTCAATTTTCTGTTTTTGGGATTTATCCCCGTATTTATGCTCGTACGCCAATTCAAGAATTTCAGGATAAACCGGAATTTCATCAATGGATTCAGAAAGCATTGTACTTATAATTTTTTGCAAGATATCGACGGCTTTTTTTTCGAAAGAAAAATGTGTGATTAACGGCTTACTCCAATTGTTATATGTGTGGCAAACGGTGCGGTATTCCCCGACAGCACATGCGGCGAGATGCTCAAGCCAAAGCTTCATTTTTCTCGAGGCTTTCATTTTCGATGGGTCTATGATTACGCGCCTGCCGCTAACTCCGCCCTGAACTTCTCCCCTTATCACCACCTCAAAACCATTAATTTTGAATGGAATTTCAATCTTTAACTTCTCTGAAGTCCAGAATTCTTTATCAGCTTCATCAACATTATCCCAGAATTTTTGTGCTTCATCCAGTTTTTGCTCTAAATCCCTTTTTCCGGCTTCACCGTAAAGAAGTTCACCCGAAGCTCTTAGTTTTCGATGCAGTTCGTCAAAATCCAGCGCATCAGGAGCAGAAATATGCCTGAACAGCAATTGGTTCATTTCCCACTTTTGCAGGCCGTCAAACGAAAACAAATCTCTGTCTTCGGGGATTTCATCCTCCCGGGCTTTTCTCATGTTCAATCGCTTTTCGTACAGCCAGTTTACCGGTTTTCGGGCAGATTTAACGAGCTCTGATAATGAAATAATGACCGGTTGCTCATCAGTAATTTTCAGCGGACTGTCAATCCTTTCAGGCGCCATGGATGCCTGGTTGAAATCCAGCAGTTTCTGAGCCTTGGTTTTCCTTTGCGGGTGGAAACTAAACCAGTTTGGGTCTTGATTTTTGGGAAAGTAATCTCTGTGAAACGCATGTAACCTGTGCCTGACAGTACAATCATCCGGACTCAACTCACTGCCCTTACACAGTTGCTCGACCAGTTCAGTTACAACAACCGAAGGTGGAATCTCACTGCCGTCTTTTCGGCTGTACCCGGTGTAACTCATGTGAAGCCGGCCTGAAGCGGCAAGTACGGTATCCATAATCAGTCCGCGGTTCGTCAGCCGGATGGAGCGGTCGCCCGGACGCACATCGGAACTCATCAAGTCAAAACTGCTTTTTTTATCACTGCCCGGGAATTCGCTTTCATTTAATCCCAAAACAGCAATAAACCTGAATGGCAGATTTCGCACCGGCACCATGGGTGTGAACGTAACGCCGCCGTACCTGTATGCCGAACCTGCCCGCGGCTTTTCGATGTTTTCGCTCAACGCATCGAGGATAATATCTAAAGAAACAGCGGCATCCAGAATCAAAGGTAAAGCGGTTATCAGATTATTGATTTGTTTTTCAATCGACAGCAATGCTTTGGCGTACTCTGCATCGGCGGGGATAAAAAACGAAATCAAATCAGATATTTCATCCTTCCAGGCATTCAATGTGTGTTTTTGGGATGCAAACGCTGCCCAGTTTTTCAGCTTGTCTGTAATACTATGCAGCATACCAAGCAGTCGGTAGGCATCAGAGCCGTCGAGGTCAACAAAGGGCGATGTTTCCAGTGCAATGCCTTCATAATTGAGCGGCATCATCAGGCCGGTAATGAGGCGATCGAGTCCGAATTCCCACGAATGAATGCCGTCATCGTTTCTTTGAGTTGCATCTGCGCCCCATCGGATTCCGGTTTCCCTCACCCAATATTCCAGCACGCTAAGGTCATCATTCGAGATACCAAACTTTGTCTTTACGGCTTCATTCTCAATCACAGAAAGAACCGCCGAAACCGTAAATCCCGTTGATTGAATAGTGAGAATGTGCTTGATTAATCGAAAAATCCGAATCGTACCGGAAAGCGCCGGATCGTTAATATGATATGGGATAAAGAGTTTTTCATCCTCCGGTTTTCCAAAAACGGCGTTTACTGCTCCGGTATATTTCGCGATATCAGGCGTCACAACCAACACATCACCGGGACTTGCATCCTTATGTTTATTCAGAAAATCCAGAATGTGCTCATGCAAAACTTCGACTTCCCTGAACTCATTATGACAGGCATGAACGCGGAAAGTATCATCCCATGAAACCGCGCCGGCAGCCGGCAGGCCAAACATACTTCGCTGAAGCTTGTTCAGGTTTTTATCATCTTTAATTTCAGGGGATTCTATTCGGTTGATGGTATCAAAAACGGAATCAAAAACATTGAAAAAGGCTTGGTCAGTCTGCCGTTTTTCTTCACCAAACAGTTTAAATAAGGTTTCTGTATTTTGGGGGATGTCTTTTTGCTGATAATCCAGCCTAAACCAGTAGACATCGTTTTTTTGGGAATATGACTTGAAAACTTCATGGTACACTGGAGGAATAACACCCGGTGAAAAAATGAACAGCTTTTCGTTTTTTGGGGATTTCCTGCTGTTCAAAAATTCCAGCAATTGCTGATGCAGTTGAGCGCGGTCAACCAATTCCGGATTCCGTTTCTTTATTTTTTGCCAAAGTAACCGTTGCCAGTGCTCTTCTTTGTGGGATATGGCCGCTTTTTTTCCCATATTCCAGTCGAGAATCCAGTCGGGCCTGAAGAGCATATATTGATCAAGCGCATCAGCAATAACCGCCGCCAGCTGATATTCCCTGAGCTCACTTGTAATGTATTCGCGAAGCTGACTGAACTCGGGTCCA
>SLDG01000313.1 GCA_007125355.1 Balneolales bacterium
AAACATTCGTCCTTGATCCGTGGCCATTTAAAACCGACGAATTTATTTGGGATGTCGAAGCATATACGCACAAACGCGGTGAGGAATTCAGGGTAGAGCCCTCGAATTTGATGAATTTACGTACTAAATTGGTTGGTAAGGGTTAATAAGCACAATAATAGTTCGCAAAAAGCGAACATTTTCGTATCTTGGGCATAGACAATGAAATTACACTTAATCAAAGAACAAACAATCTGGGATTATGTTGGAAAACAAGCATCATCTGAATCCTCATTTAACAGATGGTTATTAATACTAAGAAACACTGATTGGGAAAAACCAGAAGATATAATCAGAACTTTTCCATCAGCTGACATTCTTGGTAGCGATTCAAATCGTGTAGTTTTTAACATTGGTGGCAATAACTACAGAGTAATCTGCAAGTATATGTTCGGTGCATTAAAGGTTCATTTATTCATAAAATGGATTGGAACTCATGCAGAATACACAAAATTGTGTAATTCTAATCAACAATACATAGTTGACGATTTTTAATAGAAAAGAATCATGGAAAATCTAAGTTATAAAGTCATAAAAAACATAGCTCAATACGATGAGTATTGTAATAGACTTGAAAAGATTCTGTTTTCAGGGGAAGCAGACAACAGAGTAGATGAAGTTGAGTTACTCACGCTTTTGATTGAGACTTATGACAATCAACAACGTGAAAAAGATAACATAGACCCGATAACTTTAATCAAATTATTAATGGATGAGCATGATATGAGTCAGAATGAGTTAGCAAAAATTCTTGGAAGGTCAAAAAGCTATGTGTCTGAGATTTTGAATCGAAAAAAGGGTTTATCAAAAAATATAATCAGAAAGATTGCGGATTATTTCAAGATAAGTCAGGAGTCGCTCAATAAAGACTATGATTTAGATAAAGCGGAATTAGAACTACAAAATTAACATCACATTTCTGAACTGAAGAATACTTTTCTTTGATACTCTACAGATGAAAGCCTGCTAAACCAATGCATCCTACAACTCTAAAAATCCACAATCAAACCTACCAAGTAGAGTTTTCGCCACTGGCTGAGTGTTTTGGTGTGAATTGGAGTGATTCGCTTTGGAATCCGGGACAAAGTGATATCGTATTGGGATGGGCTGAGTCGGGAAATGATAAACCAACGTTGCTTTTATCACTGCCTGATTCCGGCAAAGATGAAGCTAAAGCTACTGAGCAAATCCCCCAAAAATTAAAAACAAACACAGCGTATGGATTTTCCGGGGATGCGTTTCTTTCCCTGAAGTTTAATCCCCAAAAACTGGTGTATTGGTCAGTTTTTTTACAGGATGTGGCTGAGTTGCTTTTCAGGGAAGGTCATGATACAAGCCTGCCAATGGGGTTTACTGCCGTTTTAGAAAGTGTTTCAGCGGAGACTTCCGTTATCTCAACAGATGGCAAACGCTCAATGGCAAATGAATTTACTACTCAAAAGCTTAATTTAGCCGGATTTTTTTTCGTGGAACCGGATCACATCAGCAGGGAATCTGATTTGGCGCGAAAAATCAGCGAGTTAATTCGCAAGTTTCCAATCGGCGGACCGGTCTCCGGGCTTACATTTTCAGAAATCAATGGTGATGTTTTCTTTTTAGAACCGGAGACGGCCTTTAACGCAGCAGAATTACAGGTTTATAAGCTGTTCTGAAATTAGAGATATCCCTCAGCTACCAAAAGCTCAGCATTCAGAACGGCGCCACCGGCAGCCCCACGTATAGTGTTGTGTCCCAGTGCGGTATAGGCAAAATCATATACGCCGGCTTTGCGCAATTTACCCACCGAAACCTGCATCCCTTTTGCGCTGTAAGCATGTAATCGTGGTTGCGGGAAGAACACATTTTCCATGAGTTTTACAGGATGCTCAGGCGAGGAGGGAAGCTGATGATGCGCAATGGGGCTCACCCAATTTGCATACGCCTCTTTTGCAGCTTCCAGGCTTACATTTTTTTTCCCGAGTTTCACCAAAACGGACAGTAAATGTCCCTCTAAAACCGGAACACGATAAGCGGAAGCATGAATAGGAATGCCCGCGTTTTTAACCGTGCCATCGTTTTGAAGTGTTCCCAAAACTTTTTGAGGCTCCCACATTATTTTTTCTTCTTCGCCGCCAATGTGTGGCATCACATTACCCATAATGTCAAGGCTCGGCACACCTGGGTAGCCTGCGCCGGATACAGCCTGCATGCTTGTAACTACAATAGATTCAATGCCAAAGGCATCTGCGAGTGGCTTAAGGCTGAGCGTTAACGGCACACAAACACAATTCGGATTTGTAACGATAAAACCCTTATTTTCAGCAGTGTAGCTTTGCTTTTTTATCATTTCGATGTGACCGGGATTCACCTCGGGCACTAAAAGGGGAACATGCGCTTCGCGTCTGTAATTTCTGGCATTTGTAATTACCGGAATGCCCGCTTTGGCAATTTCAAGTTCCAGTCCGCCCGCAACGGCTGCATCAAGTCCTGAAAACACAAAATCGACATCGCCCATTGCTTTGGGGTCGCATGTTTTTACTATTTGATTTTTTACGTTTTCGGGGATGGAAATATCTTCAATCCAATGTGCTGCTTCGTGATATGGTTTTCCTGCTGATCTTTCAGATGCGCCAATAGCAGTAACAGTAAACCAAGGATGATCTTCAAGAAGACGAATAAATTTTTGGCCGACCGCGCCCGTAGCACCGAGCACTCCAACCTTATAGTTTTTCATAGCAATAATACTTTATGTATAAATAATCTCATTTTCTGCAATATTGAAGATAATGATTTTGCAAATTAGATGATGTGTGGTTTTTTCCCATACACCGTAGAGACGCAAGATTTTGCGTCTCTACATTGCCGGATTATGCTGATATAGAAAACTCATTCACAGGTCTTTAATGATTAGAATATTTCATCAAAATACCATCCAAAAACCAGAGGAAAAATGCGATTGGGATTAGAATAGCGAGAGTCAGCGGGTTCCAGATGATGAGTCCTCCGCCGGTTCCGATAATGGCACCAAGATATTTTATGTAATTCAGTTGCGCGTTCGTGGCATTTTGAATCATTTTTTCGAGTCGCAGTTCATCGTATGAATTGAGATTGTCTTCCACGATTTTTCTAAGTGGGATATTATCGAGCACTCTTTCGGTGAGGCCAACAAATGTTTGCTCTATGCGCTCCTGCTCTTTATTAAGTAATTTTGGTAAACCGGATAGGATATCATCAACCGGGTCGATGGCGAGACTGATTTTCTCGGGAAGTTTATCGAGTGTTTCTTCAATGAGCGCATTCATATTTTTACCGCGAAGCAGCAGGTATAACCTGACAGCTGTTTTTTCAAGCCTGGATTCGTCAACGCTTTTGGTAATTAGTGTGGCGGCTCTGTCGCGTATAGCCTTTCGAACTTCAGGGTCTTCCAGTGAGGTACGAATGTAATGGTTAAACAAATCTCTGAAATCATCCTGAAACGCTTTATCCGCTATCATTCTGTTCGTGTAATTAATCAGAAACCGACTGTATCGATTTAAAAGGCCATCATTTTCGAGCTTCTTTTTGATGTGTGCAACGTTGATGAGATCCTGCTCTACTGCATCTGCCAAACGCCGTGCAATTCGGTCTTTTTGAGAGGGGATAAGTCCGTGCCCTAAAACTGGACGCTTTTTCCGGGGATAAAACAGCATCTGAATGGCAATCCAATTGGTGAAGAATCCAATTAATCCGCTAAGGGATGTAAATCTTAAAATCCCATCAAATGAAACTGTATAACCCCATAGCTGAAAAGCGACATCATTGAAATCCCAAAAAAACGATAAGACAAAAACGAATCCTAAGAGCCAGGGAAATAAGAACAAAATCTTTAGAAGGGTACTTTCAGAATCCTTTTTCTTTAAATGCTGCGGTGAATCAGCTAACTTTTTCTGACGCTTTTCCGGAAGATGCTTTTTAAGCAAGTCACCAAACGATGTTACGTTTGATGTATCCCTCGATTTTTTATGATCCAATTCGTTCTTAAGCATCGAAAATTCAGACTAATTTCGTTTAATGTGCTAAGGTAGCAATTAATAGAGTTTGAATTTACTTTCTTGATACGGGATTTTGTGAAAACTGTTCTAAGTTATAGCGAATTGGCAGGGTAGATTACTAATCTTTATAAAGGCACAAAGTTCACGAAGAAATTTAGTCTAATCTTAGGCCAAAAAAAATAACCCTTCGTGAACTTTGTTGCCTTGTGGCTTCGTGTTTGCTTAGTATTTCATCAAAAGCATCGAACCATCAAATAAATATCCTTTGGAAATGCTCGTAGTTTTCTTCTTTTGTTCTTGGGAATTGAGTATCTCCACCAACAACTTCGTTGATCAGGTCAGCCAAAGATGAGCCGGTAGCATGATCATCTGAAACAAAGTAGATTCTTTGTAATACAATGAGTCTTGATAATGTGCCACTGTAACGACTGTGCGCGCGACGAACTTGTTGCTCGGTGTGTTGCAAGCGGCCTCGTAAATCAGCTGCTCTCCTGACATTAGAACGCACTGCCGGATCACTTAAACGCTCTCTCAGTTCCATTGCCCGTAATTCAAGGCGATCCATTTCATCTACATTCCTGCGCAGGTCACGCATAAAATCATCCAGTCTGTCATTAGCCAGCCTTAAGGCAGATTCATGATTACCTGCATTAGCAAACCGCAACGAATATGTAAGCTGACTTGTGAGATCACCAGGTACTGTGGTAAACGGGATGTGGTATTCTCCCCACTCTAACCAGTAATTTGCTTGCTCAAGATTACCGGCCATGATGTATTCATTTGCCTGACGCGTAATTACAGTTCTGTAATTATCGAGCATCCTGCGCTTGTTTTGATCGAAATAAGCCCGCTCGTCGTTTACATAACGGAACCGGAATTGTCGTAGGCGGTTTTCATGGATTTCTGTATCCAAATGTCCGTATTCTTCTTCGTGGAATTTAGGAATAAGTCTGAAAGCTTTGCCTTCGAGCCTGAAGTGGTTTTCCATATTCAATTGTCCGTCAGTAGCCACGGTAATGGCAAAGTAAATGGGCCTGATTCCAAAATTCTGGCGAATAATATCCAGAACTAAATCATCCTGAACTCTTGTATAATAAAAGGTCTCATCACCTGAGCTAAACAGAAATTGACCCTGCAGGAAAAAACTGATTTCATCCAGCATATCATCAGGATTCATGTGAAAGCTGAATTCTGGGGCGTGTAAATCCTCCGGCCATTCCATATCCCCGCTTTCAATAAACTCCTGCAAGGTTACCTGTCCGGGTTGCCTTTCCGGGGATGTTATCCTGAGATAACGCTCTCTGTTAAATGGAATTCGAATAGTACCCGGAGTGTGGAAATCACTTCTCCGCTCGAACATGAATTTCCGCTCGATATTTCTTATTTCTTCATCAGTGTAAGAAAGTTTAACAGGAGGGGAGTCGTAATTCCAGCGGTTTTTAATTTGATCTATATACCAAGGTGTGTTCAACAGGCTCAGGTTTACAACGCGCACGTCCGTTCTTATACCTTTCACTTCCTGCAAATACCAGAGCGGGAAAGTATCATTATCTCCGTTTGTAAAAATAATGCTGTAGGGTTCAACCGAGTTAAGCATATTATAGGCATAATCGGGTGCTACATATCTGAGGCTTCGGTCGTGATCGTCAAAATTCTCTGTGAGTACCCTGAGGGGGATTAAAAGTCCCATAATTACAAGAGACCCAGCTAACACCATGTGATTTCTTATGGACGTTCGCAGCATCTCCACTATACCTGAGGCGCCGAGACCCATCCAAATGGAGAATGCAAAGAAAGATCCCACATAAGAATAATCCCGTTCTCGCGGCTGCAGTGGCGTTTGGTTCAGGTATAGCACAATGGCAATACCCGTTGCTACAAATAAAGCAAGTACAGCCAGCGCCCGTTTCCAGTCTTTAACGAAATGAAAGACAGCTCCGAACAATCCAAGCAAAAACGGTAAATACCAGTAGAAGTTATTGGCGGGATTATCTTTGTGTTCTTCCATCGCCGTGAACGTACCAAAAAATGATGGGGTATCCTGTATATCAGATTGCCTTCCAATAAAATTCCAGGCGAAATACCTGAAATACATGTGTCCTAATTGATAACGCCAGAAAAAATCGAGGTTGCTGTTGTAGTCTGCATACACGTTCATGTGTGCTGGAATACTCGAATGGCGGCGCGGAAAAAAGATTTCATTTTGCCTGTTGATATCCTGAATACTATTATCAAAACTACGGCCTTTGAATAGCGGAGCGGTGCCGTATTGCTCGCGTTTCATGTAGCTGGTGAAATTTTCTACATTATCCGGATTATTCTGATCAATAGGGGGATTGGTCATTGAACGGATAAAAATTAACGAGTAGCTCGAAAATCCAATTAAAACGGCAGTGTAGGCTACAAGCACATAATTGGCAACCTTCAGTTTTTTCTGTTGGGTGTAGAAAATACCAATGCTCAGAAGCGCCAAAATTAAAATCATAAACGTAAAAGGACCGATGAGTCCGTACGTGTAGCTGTTAACCGCAGCGGCCGCGGTTGGAATCCAAATAATGGTACCAGGATAAATAGACAAAAAGGCAAGCACAGCCAGCGCGCAGGTCGCAAGAAATCCTGTAATCGAAAATTCAAATTTCTTGAAATAAATGATAAGCGCCACAGCAAAAATTGCAAGCAAATTCAACATATGGATACCAAATGCCAGTCCAATCAGATACGCTATGAGTATCAGCCAACGCTCATTACCCGGCTGATCATGCTGATCTGCCCATTTCAGAGCAAGCCAGAATACCAATGCCGTAAACATGAGAGATAGTGCATACGTCTCGGCCTCTACAGAAATAAACCACATGCTGTCTGTGGCAGCAAATGTTATTGCACCAATGAAAGCACCACCATACATGGCCATTTTTTGGCCTGTGGAGTAGGTGTCGGGATGTCCATACATCGTACGATACAACCGAACTACAATTAAATACAGCAACATCACACTTACACCCGAGGCAAGGGCACTCATCATATTAATGCTATATGCAACATACTCTGCAGGCATAAACATGGAGAACAGCCTGCCAAGCAAAATGTACATCGGCGCGCCGGGCGGATGAGGAATTTGCAACCCATACGCCACAGCTATACGCTCAGCGGGGTCCCAAAAACTTGCAGTTGGAGCAAGGGTGATTACATACAGAATAAATGCGAAGAAAAAACACGCAAGAGCAAAGAATTTATTCAGTGTTTTATGGTCGGTTTGCATCAAAAAAAGAGTTTTACTGGATTATAGGCCTGAAAGTTTATATGGGCTTAATAACGCCTAATAATAGGAATAGCGTATGGCACTTACAAGAAGGCTTTGCAAAAGTTGCTGTGGGGTGTTGTTTATTTGTTTAATCGTTTATTTGTTTATTCGTTTGTTTGTTTCAGAAATCGATTAATGACAAAGTTAAGGCATGGTAGAGTCACAATGCGTTGTGGCTCTACCATGCCTTAATTGCATGACATAACAATATCCATGAGATAGAAAATATCTTGGTATAAATATAAAAAACAAGGGGATGCATTCCCTTGTTCGATGCTTGGCTAATATCTCATGAGAATTGTATGTATCACCTTGTACAATGTTTTATGAACAAATATTTGCACTTAAATCGCGTAGTATCTGTTTATGAAATCTCTTGAGCTAAAACCTGCCCATTCCACCCGTTTTTAATGCTTATTTTAATTTCTCATTACCATCTCTTAAATTCAGCCCTGAGGAACGGAGTACATTTATTGATGTAATTAAATATAAAATCATTAACCCTGAACAGAGTTATCTGTTATCAGGGTGATTTTTTAATAAAAATATGAGCTGAACACTTTTAGATTATGAGCGAAATCAGGGGTACTATCCAGCGGTTTACTTCAAAGTGGGGATTAATTCTTAGCGTGCTTGGTATAGCTGTTGGAACGGGCAATATTTGGCGATTTCCCAGAATAGCAGCTCAAAACGGGGGTGAAGAAGGAGCCGGGGTTTTTATTCTCGCGTGGGTTATTTCACTTTTGCTCTGGTCCATTCCTCTAATTATTGCAGAATATGCTCTCGGACGCAAGGGCAGAAGCGGCACTATTGGTTCAATAATGAAACTTATTGGGGATAAGTTTGCCTGGCTTGGGGGATTTATAGCGTTTGTCGCCACGGCAATCATGTTTTACTATAGCGTTGTCACCGGATGGTGTATTTACTACTTCTCGCAATCGCTGTTTTTTCCGCTGCCGACTTCTACGAATGAAGCAAATATGGTTTGGGATACATTTCAAGCCGGATATATGCCTTCCGTCTTTCATGCTGTGGCTATTGTACTTGCCGGACTTATAGTAATGAAAGGCATCAAAATGATTGAGCGGGTAAATTTCATACTGATACCATGCCTGCTGGTTATTCTTATTCTTGCAGGAATCCGCGCCGTTACACTGCCGGGTAGTATGGAAGGAATCAGATATCTGTTTAATCCGGATTGGTCTATGCTCGGAAATCCAAGTATTTGGCTTGAAGCTCTTACCCAAAATGCCTGGGATACCGGAGCAGGATGGGGGTTAATTTTGACGTATGGCGCTTACATGAGAAAGCAGGATAGCATCATCACCAGTGCATTCCAGACCGGAATTGGAAATAACCTGGTCTCACTTTGGGCTGCCATCACCATTTTTTCTACCGTTTTTGCCATTTTGGGATCAACAATGACGAGGCCGGAAATCATAGAAGTTATGCAAACGGCCGGACCTGCATCCACAGGACTCACATTTATCTGGATTCCACAATTATTTATGGAAATTCCGGGTGGCAGAATGTTATCGACACTGTTTTTCCTCGCCCTTACTTTTGCCGCGTTCAGCAGTTTAATAGCTATGATTGAACTCGCCACAAAAGTGCTGGTTGATTCAGGATGGATGCGTTATAAAGCAACGGGTTTTATTTGTACAGCCGGATTCGTATTTGGGCTTCCTTCAGCTCTATCACTCGAAGTATTTGCAAATCAGGATTTTGTTTGGGGTTTGGGATTGATGATTTCAGGTGCCTTAATCGCGTTCTCCATCATTAAATACGGCGCAGGACGCTTCACGCAGGAAGTCCTCGCAGACGGACAGGCTGTTACAGGATTTCATAACATGTGGACATTCGTCATTAAATATGTCATACCGGTGGAGGTCGCTGTGCTACTCGGTTGGTGGATTTACCGCTCTATTTTCGAATTCGCCCCAGATACCTGGTTCAATCCTTTCGACTTATATTCAGTAGCTACCTGCCTGTTCCAATGGGGATTAATTGCTGGATTGTTGATTTTGTTTAATAACCGCATAGCAAGGGCGCATCGGGAATAGAAATAGTATAATCGAAAATTTGCAGCACTCTTTTTTGTAGTTAATGCTTAACTTCTTGCGTTCAACTTAAAATAGTGCTTCATGAAAATTATACTATTAATGCTTGCTTTGCTGTTTACCACTGCGTTGGCTAACGCTCAAACTCCTGAATCGCGACAATTTGGTGATGATATTCGTTTCCCGAACCTGCCATTCTACAGCTATGGGTCAGGACTTGGTTTTACCACCCCGGATAGCACGTTCCGTCTGAATATCAGATTCAGGATGCAGAACCGAACTACGTATGTTATCAGAAATAATGCTGATGACAGTATCGAGGCAACTGTTAGAAGGCTTCGCTTGCGTTTCGATGGTTTTGTCGGTGATCCACGATTCCTGTATGCAATTCAGTTGTCATTTGCTCCCGGCGATGTTGGCGAAATCTCCCCAGGCGATAACATTAATATAATTCGGGATGCCGTCTTTTACTATCAGCCAAACAGATTATGGTCCATTGGTTTCGGACAGACAAAACTACCCGGAAACCGGCAGCGAATAAACTCATCGGGAGCCCTACAGCTAACTGACCGAAGTATTAACAATGCGCGATTTACCATTGACCGTGATTATGGCATTTTTATCAACTATCAAGTTGAAGATGCCGAAAGATTTTCCTGGGGAGTAAAATCTGCTATAAGCACCGGGGATGGCAGAAATTATACGCGAAATCCGGATACGAATCTGGCTTATACAACACGGCTTGAATTATATCCTTTAGGTGCATTTTTAGGAAATGGAGCTTTGTTCGAAGGAGATATAAAACGTGAACAAACGCCAAAGGTTCTTTTGGGGGCAACCTATCATTATAATCAAGGTGCTAAAAGAACACGTGGCCAAACCGGTTCCGATTTATTCGAAAGCAGAGATTTAACGTCCATCCATCTCGATGCTATGTTAAAATATCAGGGATTCGCATTCCAGACCGCATGGATGAACAGAACTACTGATAATCCGTTAACAGTAGATTTCGAAGATCCCTCACTCACTAATGTTGTCCAAACGGGGAATGGATACGATTTTCAAATGAGCTACATTTTCCCGTCCGACTATGAGATTATCGGGAGGTTTTCTGCTCAAACACCCGGCAGAATTGCTAAAAATATAGAACCTAAAACAGAACAGATCAGCTTTGGACTAACGCGCT
The DNA here is from genome assembly GCA_007125355.1 of Balneolales bacterium. Classification (GTDB taxonomy): domain Bacteria; phylum Bacteroidota; class Rhodothermia; order Balneolales; family Cyclonatronaceae; genus SLDG01. Next base: position 10,597 of record SLDG01000313.1, read on the forward strand.
ACATTTGGGAACACGCACTCAAAATGCAAGCCGAAGTAACTCAAACAAGATTTACTTTCCCAGATTCAAGCTCCAGAAATGATTGGTATTTGCGATTTCAGATAGAGATTGGGATATAAAACTATCCCTCAATCATCCTTCTCTAACGATTTAAGCAAATCGTGGTGGTCATGGGCGTTTATTTTTGAGAAACTGTGACCCATTTTGTCGCGCTTTGTTTCGAGATAGCGGAGGTTTTCGGGATAGGCATCTATTTGAATGGGCACTTGTTCAACGATTTCGAGTCCGTAGCCTTGTAACCCAACGCGTTTAGTAGGGTTGTTGGTCATTAATTTCATTTTTCTGACCCCAAGTGAGCGAAGTATTTGAGCGCCAACACCGTAATCTCTGTGATCAGGTTTAAATCCGAGAGCTTCGTTGGCTTCAACTGTATCCATGCCTTCTTCCTGTAGCTTGTAGGCCTTCAATTTATTAACTAAACCGATACCACGGCCTTCCTGATTCATGTAAAGTACAATGCCTTTTCCTTCTTTTTCCACTTTAAGCAGGGCTGTGTGGAGCTGTTCGCCACAATCGCAACGTTTCGATCCAAAAATATCTCCTGTAACACAAAGCGAATGCACACGGACAAGTACCGGCTCGTTTTCCTGCCATTCTCCTTTTACCAGTGCAAGGTGGTTTCCTCCGGTAAGGCGCTCTTCAAACGCGTAGAGCGTAAAATTCCCATAAATTGTGGGCATTTTTACGTTCACCATTTCACGTACGAGCGACTCTTTGTGCATGCGGTACGAAATGAGGTCTTTAATCGTAATCAGCTTCATATCGAAGCGCTTGGCGACCTTCACCAAATCCGGCAGGCGTGCCATGGAACCATCCTCATTCATAATCTCACAAATCACACCGGCTGGGTATAAGCCTGCGAGGCGGGAGAGATCTACAGCTGCTTCCGTATGTCCGGCACGACGCAATACGCCTCCCTCAACAGAAATCAAAGGGAAAATGTGACCCGGACGCCTAAAATCGCCGGGTTTGGATTTTGAATCTATCAGTGCCTTTATAGTTTTTGAGCGGTCTGAAGCAGAGATTCCGGTAGATGTGCCTTCTTTAAGGTCAATTGAGACGGTAAATGCAGTACCGAAAGCATCTGTGTTGTCCTCTACCATTCGATGCAGGTCAAGTTCGTGTGCGCGGGCTCGGGTAACGGGAGTGCAGATGAGTCCGCGGCCGTGAGTGGCCATCAGATTAACGGCTTCCGGTGTAATCTTTTCGGCAGCCATAACGAAATCACCTTCATTTTCGCGATCTTCGTCATCGCAAACAATCACCATTTTGCCATTTTTTATATCTTCAATGGCTGATTCAATCGAATCGAACTTAATTTCTGACATCGGTAATACTAAATAAAATTTGTGCTCTAAACCTAAAACAGATTTAAAGCACGTTTAATTTCCTTGGGTTCAAGAAATTAATTCTTGGTAGGGTTGATATCGACGATGGCTGTTTTCAAAACTCGCACTTTAACGTCTTTATCCACTTCTACGAGAGCAGATTCGTCGTCGTTGCTCACCAAGATGCCAAGCATGCCACCTGAAGTAACCACTTTATCGCCTTTTTTCATTTCAGAGACTTTGCGTTCGATTTCTTTTTGTTTTTTGGATTGAGGCCTGATAATGAAAAACCAGAAAATGAAGAAAATAAGGCCTAAAAAGATAAATGAAGCAAATGGACTTCCACCACCCTGTGGGTCACCCATAAGTAAGAGATCAATCATAATTAACTGTTTTATTGTTTGATATTAGTAAAACACAAAGATACGCCTTTTGTAAATCGGGAACAAAGTGCATAGATAGTCAATGTGTTTCCAAGAGGTTGAGGTCTTTATATAATGTTCTTAAAAACACGAGGACACTAAGTCAGAAGGTTCACGAGGATTTTTGTGGCTTTCTGTCCACTTTCACTACCAACTATATTGAAGCATGCACACCATCACCCCGGTAAATTTGTAACAATGTACCATTTGGTGTAAAAAGCATTCCGTTCAGGCTGTTGGAATTTGTATAAATCAAAAATCATGCATTTCTTAGCAGTTTGATGTAAGAAATCTAATCAAATAGTTTTCTGCCAATTGAATGATAAATCCCTAATAACAAAAAAATGCTGTTAGCCTATGAAAAAAATCAACTACTTGTCTGTTTTATTGATGATAATACTTGTTGCTTGTTCACCGACAAGGGAAGCTGCTGCTCCTGCGCCGGCAAATGAGACCGAGCAACGTCCATCTGTAAGTCAGAAATATACCGATATTACAACCAAAGCCGATTTTTCTGAAGAAGGCCTGTTTAATGTCTTCTTGAAAGATGGAAAAATGCATTTCGAAATTCCCGAGTCTGCACTTGACAGAGAAATGCTTTTGGTAAGCCGCATGGCACAAACCCAAACCGGATTTGGTTATGGTGGACAGCGTTTTAACAATCAGGTTGTTCGCTGGCAGAAGTCCGGTAACCGTATTTTGTTCAGAAGCGTATTTCATGATATCACGGCAGATTCTGCCGATGCAATTCACAGAGCGGTAAAAACATCGAGCTTTGAGCCGATAATCGCTTCATTCAATATAGAAGCCTATAATACAGATTCAACCGCTTTTGTGGTGGATGTTACTTCGCTTTACACAACAGATGTGGGTGAATTATCTCCAAGACGTCGTTTCCAGGCGCGCAGGCTCGATCCCGGAAGAAGTTATCTTGATTCCGCAAGATCATTTCCAAAAAACGTGGAAGTCAGAAGTGTACTTACATTTGAGTCTGAAAATGTGCCCCGCAGAAGAAATATGAATACGGTTTCTATTATGATGAACCACAGTATGATGTTGCTTCCCGAGGAACCTATGATGCCGCGCTATCATGATTCAAGAGTAGGATATTTTTCCGTTGGCCAGGTGGATTTCGGAAGTGAGGAACACCGGGCACATCAAAAAAGATACATCACAAGATGGAGACTCGAAAAAGAAAATCCTGAAGCAGATCTCTCAGATCCCGTAAAACCAATTACATTTTACGTCGATCCCGCCACACCTGAATGGCTTGTGCCATTTGTGGTAAAAGGGGTAGAGGATTGGCAGCCCGCATTCGAGCATGCCGGATTCAGCAATGCGATTATCGCAAAATTGGCACCATCTGAAGAGGAAAATCCTGATTGGAGTCCTGAAGACATCCGATATCCTACGGTAAGATGGTATCCATCCCAAATTATGAACGCTTACGGCCCCCATGTGAATGACCCGAGAAGCGGTGAAATTATCACGTCATCTATCGGAATGTACCATAATGTGATGAACCTTCTACGTAATTGGTACTTTGTTCAGGGTGCAGCGGTAGATGAGCGTGTTAGAAACCTGCCAATGCCCGATTCTCTGATGGGACATCTCGTTCGTTACGTAGTAGCTCATGAAGTTGGGCATACATTGGGCTTACCCCACAATATGAAATCGAGCGGTATGGTGCCGACAGACAGCCTTAGAAGCCGTACGTTTACCGAAAAATATGGTACCACACCATCTATAATGGATTACGCCCGAATGAATTACGTTGCTCAGCCGGGTGATGACGCTTACATGTTTCCAATAGTTTCTATCTACGATAATTTTTCTATAGAATGGGGATATTCGGTTTTCCCTGAGGCAACAACCCCGGCAGAAGAGCGTCCGTTTCTGAATGAAATAGCCGCGCGCCAGGAAGATGAGCCTATGCTCAGATTTGGAAATTTATCTTTCATTGATCCGACCCAACAACGCGAGGCTTTAGGTGATAATCACGTGAAAAGCAGTACGTATGGTATTGCAAACCTGGAACGCATTATGGGTTTTATCGTGGAGTCAGCGGGACAAGAAGGGGAAGATTACAGCACGCTTCGGGAACTGCACACGAATGTAATCCAGCAATATAACCGCTATATTGGCCACGTAATTACATGGATTGGCGGGGTAATTACGCATCAGAAAGTATTTGGGCAGGAGGGAGACGTATATACTCCGGTTCCAAGATACAGACAAACCGAAGCGATGGAATTTATGGTGAATCAGGCATTTAAAACACCCGAATTTCTGATGCCTTCTGATGTCCTCAGAGTCCTTGAACCCGCCGGTATTTCTGACCGCATCATGGCCGGACAAATGATGATGATGAATCAGCTTATTTCTGATGCCAGAATTAAGCGCATGTCAGAGATTGAATTGATGTACGGGTCAGAGATGGAAGTTTATCCTGTTGCTGAAATGCTCAGGGATATTCGCAGAGGCGTATGGAGCGAACTGCGCAGTGGACGTCCGGATATAGACTTATTCCGTCGTAATTTGCAAAGAAGCTGGCTCACTGTGATTGAAAACAGGCTTGATGCCGGTAATATCTCGGGTGAGTCACGTTCGCTGCTCAGAGGTAACCTGAGGCTACTTCGCACCGATGTACAGCGGTCTGTCTCGAATGCTGCAAATCCCGTAACACGTATGCATCTCGAAGACGTACTCGATGAAATCGATCGCATTTTGGATGCGTGAGTTTGAATGGCTGGATTCTTGTTTATTCGTTTAGCTGTTTATTTGTTTATGGTTGAGATGATAATCAAAATCCAGCAGTGGGAAAAATAAGGAACTGGTAGAGTCACAATGCGTTGTGACTCTACCGGAATCGAATTAAATAGCCTAATTATATACCCAGCAATAACAAGGGGATACGTTAACAAGGGGATGCATCCCCTTGTTCTTTGCCTTATTGTTTACCTTTGTAGTATTACCTTTTTTGCGTCCCCTTGTTGAGTCGCAGAATCGCCTTGTGTAATACGAATTACAAGCAATAATCAGGACTCCTGATGGTTTTACCGTCAGGAGTTTTTTTTATGATTGAACTTTATCTTAATTTCAAGGTCAATTAATTGATTTGAATCAGCGCTTTTACGTGAAAAATGTTCTCTTTATAGTGTATTATTTCCCTCCGATGGGTTCCAGCGGGGTGCAACGGCCATTGAAATTTATCAAATATCTGAGGGAGTATGGCTGGAATCCCATTGTTATCGCTCCTGAACCCGGCGCATACCATACATTCGACAAGAGCCTTGAGGAAGAACTGTTTAATATGGAGGTTGATGTTCACAGGGTGAAAGCATTTACGCCATTTCATTTGGCAGGACGCCAACAAAGAGAAATAAATTTTATACCTGATTGGCTGGCCGAATTATCCAGGGGCATTCTGTCGTTTTTCTACCTTCCGGATAATAAAACCGGCTGGATAAAACCCGCTCTTGAAGTTGCAGATGCTTTGATAAAAGAGCACAATATTGATTTGGTTTTTTCTACGTCACCGCCACCAAGTAATCATTTAATATCCGCTGAAATCTCAAAAAAACACGGTATTGCGGCTGTTATGGATTTCAGGGATGACTGGCTCGAATATCAATCGGCAATGTACCCGACGCGTTGGCACAAACGCAAAAATGCCAGAATCGAGAAAGCAACCGTAAATGCGGCTTCAGGTGTAATTGCCAATAATAAAGCTACACTGGATTCCATCCACTCACGAACGGATCCTGATAAAAAGAAGCCATTCAGAACAATTTATCATGGATATGATCCCGAAGATTTCATGGAGATTTCACAGGGTAAATCTAAGAACCAGAAATTCACCATTCTGCACAGTGGGCATTTTTATCAGGAAAGGCAACCTGATATTTTGCTGAATGCGCTTTCTGTTCTAATTGATGAAGGATTTTTGGATAAATCTGATTTCGAGCTTCATTTTCAAGGTGGATTGGAGCCTATGCATCACAAAAAAATAGAAAAACTGGGATTTACTCAAAATGTAGCGGATTATGGCTATGTAAATCATGCTGAAGCGGTTCAAAACCTGTTCAAGGCAGATATATTGTGGTTTATCATTCATCATAAAAACCAAAGCAAGACTGTGACACCGGGCAAAATGTTCGAGTATATCGCAACAGGCAAACCCATACTTGGCCTTATTGAAGAAGGAGAGAGCCGAGACATTCTCAGAACCTACAAACGAGGGTATTTCGCTGATCCCGATGACTTAAAGCAAGTTATAACCACCCTTAAAGAGATTATTACGGGTTGGAGAGAGGACACCATCCCCGAGGCAAATGCATCCCTAATAAAAAAACACGACCGCAGGATGCTTACGGGAGAATTGGCACAATTTTTTGATGAGATTGCAGGGTGATAATCAATAATTTTAAGTTAACATCTGTTTGGCTCTGGTCTGTATAGTTGTCAGGCACTTTTGACCAGGTTCAGCAATTTAAAACAGGCCAAAAACTAAAAAATCCCGAAGGGATGGCAAGACTATAGAAAACAAAATGAACCAATCAAAACCCAACCCCGACGGGGTGAGATAGTTTTCTCTTAAACCCATTCGTAAGTTGAAAAGGTGTATCAATTTATTGCAGAAAGATTAATAATAACACCCCTTCGGGGTTTAATAAACCTTTTATTAATATCGAACTATAATCTTATCATCCCTTCGGGATTAAAATAGATGCCTTGGACAGTATGTTGAGAAACTATTCCAGCACTGCGCCATTTTGGGCTTGAAATTTTATAAACACCACATCTATGTCATAATCTTTGCTTAAATTCCCGACTGTTCAAGAATAACGTAAATCAGTTTTTGGGATATTCATCCCGCTAAAAATTTTTCATGCCGGACATTTCGATTATTATCGTCAATTACAATGTTAAAGAGTATTTAGCGAATTTGCTGAATTCTCTTGAGCGTGCGAGGGGAGAGTACGATATTGAAATTCTGGTTGTTGATAACGCCTCATCAGACGGCTCGCTGCCTTATCTGCAAAAAGAGTTTTCGCATGTACAGTTTATTGCGAATCAGACAAATGTTGGCTTTGGAAAGGCTAACAATCAGGCTATAAGAAAAGCCAAAGGAAAATACACGCTTCTTATAAATCCGGATACCATTGTCAGTGAAGACACTCTGGATGTGATGTTTAAGCACATGGAATCGCATCCCCAAACGGCTTTTGCCGGGTGTAAACTTCTGAATCCAGACGGCAGTTTTGCTCCTGAATCGAGACGCCAAATCCCGACGCCATCAATTGCATTGTGGAAAATCCTCGGCCTTACCAAACTTTTCCCCAAAAGTAAACGATTTGCCGGTTATTACATGAATTGGTTGGAAGAAGACACTCCGTCTGAAGTCCCTGTGCTTTCCGGTTCGTTTATGTTTTGCCAAACGGATGTGCTACATGAGCTGAACGGGTTCGACGAAGACTTTTTTATGTATGGAGAAGACATCGATTTGTGCTACAGGGCGTTAGAAGCGGGCTACAAAATTGATTATGTGCCGGCAACAAGTATAATTCACTACAAAGGGGAGAGTACGAAAAAAAGCGGACTGGATTATCATATTATCTTTAATAAATCCAATTACTTATTCTTCAGAAAACATTTCAGTTTCGGGTATTCGCTACTTTTCAGGGCTATTGTTTTGCTTGGTGTGGTGGGAAATATCGCCCTTAATTACACAACGTCGCTAATGAGCCGTTCAGCAGGTTTAATAAGAGATGTAATTTTAGGGAATGTCATCATTTTTATTCTGTTTCTGCTGCGTTATCAGATTTCGCCGGACAAAATAATGCAGGAATATGAGCAGCATTATCTGGTAGTGAATCTCATTTACTCCGTTTTCTTCATCATTCTGGCAATTTATTACGAGCTTTACAGAAATCCCAAAAGGGAGTTAATTACAGTTTCTAAAGCCTCAGCCGGAAGTTTTGCTATAATCGCGCTTGTGACCTTTTTCTGGCGAGATTACGCCTTTTCACGGTGGATTCTGCTTTGGGGAGCTTTCCTGACGCCGTTTGTATTGATTCTGTATCGCCTGGCTATATCCAGAAAACGAAAGTCTGCCACCAGAACGCATGGTGTAAAACCGGTACGGATTGTCCTTGCAGGCGTGGATGAAAATATAGCAGGTTTAATTAGCAAAATTCGCTCACAAGTAGAGTGGAATTACGAAATTGTTGGTATTTTAGCTCAGGAAGAAAAATATATAGGGCAAACTATTGAAAATATTCCGGTTATAGGGCTTGTTCCGGTTCATTCCGGACTCCTTGAATATCACAAGGTTAACGAAGTTTTTTTCCTGATTCCGGCGCTAAATTACAAGGATGTACTAAAAGCGTTGAGTAAACTTAGAAATCCTGATATTACCACAAAATTGATACCGGATTCCATGGAGTACATCATCGGGAAAACCAATGTTGAGTATTTGGATGATGTCCCGTTGATGGACCTGAGCATCGAATATAATAAACCGATAAATAAGTTTCTAAAGCGTCAATTTGATTTTTGGCTGAGCTTGCTGATATTGATCGTAATAGCACCATTGGCATGGTTGAAGCTTATTTTTCGATCTAAGGAAAGGAAAATCATAAATTCCGTTAGTGAAGAAGACAGCAGCTTTGAGTTTCCACTTTTTTTAACGGCCAATAAAAATAAACTGTCTAATTATTACTCATTACTTAAACAGGTTTTAAAAGGGGATATAAGTCTTGTCGGTTCGCCCATCACAAATACAGAAAAGCGGCAAGTGCTAAGCTACAAACCCGGAATTACCGGCCTGAGGCAAATTAATGAGAACAGGTTGTTTCATCAGGATGAAAAAGAGCGATACGAGCTGTATTACTTGCAAAATTATTCCATTTGGCTTGATGTGGATATTCTATTGAAGACTATGCTGAGTGAAGATTCACCATTGAGTTATATTGAAAAAAATAATAATTGATAGATGGTCAGGGGATAAATAGTTTACTCTGTTTATTCATTTTCTATAAAAACACGAAGACGCAATGGACACTAAGAGATCACTATGATTAAAAGTAAGTGGCAGCAGATTGAGACAGAGGATAGATAGGAATTATTAGTTAAACAGGATCCCATCGTGTCTATATTATTACTTAACATAATATATATTATACAACATTGATTGTGACCTATAAACAAGGATGTTTGAAAATCAGCATTTTCGGGCTATTAAGACGCCATCTCGCACAGTTAACATTACCTGCTCCATATCCGGATCATCTTTTACTATTTTATTGAATTCAGCTATGGCTTTGCTCTTTCTGTCTTCTTGAGTGAGTACGGTTCCGCTCCAAAAAACATTGTCGGCTACCAAAAGTCCGCCGCTTTTGAGTTTGGGTTTTAGTGTTTCATAGTATGTTGGATAAAATTGTTTATCGGCATCCAAAAAAATTAAATCATACGATTCAGAGAGATTTTTTGTGATTTCTCTGGCGTTACCAAATAAGATTTCTATCTTTTTTGACGATTCTGACTTTTCAAACACTCGCTCAGCAATGCCTTTGTATCGGTCATTCATTTCTATTGTCGTAATTTTGCCATCTTCAGGGAGAATTTCAGCCATGCCGAGTGTTGCATATCCGGTAAACATTCCAACTTCAAGTATATTTTTATAACCTCCTGTTTTTATTAATAACCTTAGTAGTCCTACTGCCATTTTTCCGGACAGCATATCGCTGTATTGCAATTCGTTTTCTGTAAGTTCTGCAATTTCAGTGAGATGAACGCTTTCTTCAAAACAGTGGTTAATTGCGTAATTTTCTATTGAATTATAACTCATATATTGGATTTGTAATTGGTTCAAGAATCAGTTGCAATCTTAGTCTAAAATTTTCTTAAATACCACTACTTTCTTAATGGATTCGCCAAATAAACCGTTTCTACCGGCCAATGAAAGCAGAATTTTCATGCGATTTTTTGCTTTTTACTCTAAAATGCTGTCTAAAAAAGTATTTAAGCATGTTTATCTGGACCAGCATTATACCCCTGACTCAAGCAGAAGCACACTTTTCTTTGGAAATCACTCCATGTGGTGGGATGCCTTGACTCCTCTCCTTTTAAATGAATATGTGCTACATCAAAGGCCACGCGCGATAATGGAATGGGAACAGATGTATAAATATAAGTTTTTCAGTCGCATAGGTTGCTTTTCGATTGATCGTTCAAATCCCCGTAGCGCATTAAATTCCCTGCAATATGGCACAGATTGGCTAAATAAACCCGGAAACAGTTTATACCTTTATCCGGAAGGTAAAATTGTGAATCCTGTAAAAACTACGTTAGAATTTGAATCAGGTATTGTCAGAATGCTTCCAAAGCTCGCCGAACATGTGGATGTGGTTCCCTTAACACAGCACATTAATGCGATGTACCACGCCAAACCAAGCTTGTTTATGAGAATCGGTAAACCACTTGATTTAAACGATCTCCCGACAGATAGAAAACATCTTTTAAGCATATTGCAATCTACTGTACAGCAAGAGCTTAATGCACTTTTAACAGATTCTTCTGAAAGGTCAACGGGGATTCGGAAATTGTGGTAGTTATTAGCATTAGATGTTAGCCCAGTTTCTTTGTAAATAAACCGAGCGGATTCAAATAATATATGGATTTACCTTCCAACAGAACATTAATATAGCATGGAATATTACAACGGTATGTATCACAAGAGGATCAATTAGAACCAATAACAAGGGGATGCATCCCCTTTTTCTCTTTTCTTTAGCAAATGTTCATATATCCCTCGGACATTATTGATTATGTAATTAGACCATGGTAAATGTTAAAGACACAATGCATTGCGTCTCTACCGTTGTCCGATTTGCTGATTTATTTAAGCTTCATACATAAACGAATAAACAATAATCCAGAACCTAAAATAAAATCTGTCGCCATTTTACTATAATTCCTGTTTTATTTCATTCTGCTTCGCCTTATCTTTGGTGTTCTGTTGAAGTTTATTGGACTGACAACAGTATGTTTCGCTGCCGGTGTGGCGGAATTGGTAGACGCGCACGACTCAAAATCGTGTATCTTCGGATGTGCCGGTTCGACTCCGGCCACCGGTACAAAAAAGCCTTGCCAATCTATGATTGGCAAGGTTTTTTAATTAGCTCTAAAGTTATTAAAAGATATGAGCCCACTCCGAAAAGATAATTATGAACCCTGCCTGCCGATGCAGTCAGGCAGGCAGGCACAAAGTCACAAAACCTGTCCCGACATTTCGGGAGACACGAAGTTTCGCTTCGCGGGAATCGCTATCGCCTGCCTGCTG
>SLDG01000182.1 GCA_007125355.1 Balneolales bacterium
ACCACCCCTCAAGGGCTACCAAATATAAGGCGATTGCGTTTCTGCAGCAAGCTTGCTTATTGGTATTTTCAGAAAGGAACAAACTGCCGTATCTTGAGTTTCATTTTAGAACGCTGTCTAAAAGCGTTATTTTCAACTTCATTCATTTTGAATTTTCTGAAATTAACTCATTCTCTTTATTACTTCATGAATCATCCCTCAGGCTCGCTTAAAAAGAGCCACAGATTTTCTTCCCGCGGCATTACAGGTATCCTGCTTGTATGTCTTTTGCCGATATTGTTTGTTACATCCTGCGATGATCCCCCCGGAAGCACCGGCATCGAAACCAGCAAAAATATTTTGTCAGATTTCTCCATGACCCCCGGTGATGTCGACCTCGGCAATGATATTACCGGTGAAGAAACCATAAATTATGAACTGTTGGTCACTTTTGACCAAAACTCAGGCTATAACACACCTGTTTTTACTGTTTTTGATGCCAATACTACAGAGGAAATCCTGCAGGGTGATTTCACCGAAACAGCTGTAAGCGGACGTCTCCAGGGTAATTTCAGCATCACAGTTCCTGCCAATCAGGTTTCTGAATTCAGGGTATATGTATTTTCGCGTTCTGAATCGGGCACTATTTCCAATACATTCAGAAGAAATTTCAGGATTTCGGGTGCACTTTCCGGGCCTCCTGTTATGGAATATCTCGACCATTCCGCATCTGTCCCGATTCCACAAACCGGAACGACCCCAATTCGTTTTGAATCTTCGGTCATTCATCCCGATGGACAGGCAAATATCGAAGAGGTTTTGCTTGAACTTTATGACAGCAACGGTGTGCTTCTCGGCGGTCAGCCTTTTACGATGGATCCTGAGAGCGATGATCCCGGTAACAATATTTTCTCGCGCACTTTCCAGATAAATCCCCAAAATCAACCTGAAACCTACGATGTTTGGGGATACGCCATAGACCGTGCCGGCGTTTCCAGCGATACCCTCTTTTCAACGATTACGTTTACAGCCCCATGATTAGATTTTTAGCATTTTTCCTTTTTTTTAGTGTGATTCTGTTTAAACCGCTTGACACAAGCGCGCAGATAACCGGCCCGCTTCCCCCCGATTCGTTTAATTCCCTCAGCCAGAACAGCGTGTCTAATATGGGCGCTTTGGGTGATACGCTTTGGGTCGGCCCACTTCTGATGCGAAACATCCGGAATGACATCAACTTTGTGTTTCCTGAGAATGCCGATTCCATTGCCGCGGGGCGCGGACGCTTATTTTCCATCGACCTTGCTCCCGATACTGTTTTTGTAGGACTCGGTTTTAACGATATGCTTGCCGGAGCTTCGGTACAAACCGGGCTTGGATTTCATACTTCTGTGGATGGGGGCGAAACATGGGACTATATCCCGCCTCCCCTCGATGACCCCGATGATACCGTTTTTGTGTACGGCGGGCGCCAATTAGAGGCCTTACCGGTGATTGTCCCGCAGCAATCGCCTCCGTTTAATGTTACATTCAGGGGCAGCACTGTTTTTTTTGCGGGATGGGCATCGGGCATTCGAAGAAGCCTGGATTTCGGTGAGACCTGGGAACGTATTCTGCTTCCACCAACCGGTGTGAATCTGCTTCGGCCTCAGGATAATGTTGATTTTGTCTTTGATCCCAGAACAGATAACAATTTTCTGGGATTTTCGGTGATGATAGACTCTCAAAACCGGGTTTGGGCAGGAACGGCATCCGGTATAAATATCTCTGACGATGCCATGACCGCCCCAACCGACAGCATTTCCTGGAGAAACAGCAGGCGTGGTTCATCTCCAAACAGCCTTTTAGGAAACTGGATTATCAGAATTAAGGAAAACCCCCATGACAATGGAGTGTGGATGACCAACTGGATTTCGGCTCAGGGGGATGAACAGGGGCTTGTGGTTACCCGTGACGGCGGCTTTACATTCACTCGCCATCTGGCAGGCGAGCGGCTTTACGACATCTCATTTGATGGAGAAACCATTTACGCATCCGGCGATAACGGCCTTTTTATAAGTCCTGATAATGGTGCCACTTGGAATCAAATCAGGCAAATCACTACACCGAATACATTTATCAAAGAATCGGCGAATTACCTGAGCCTCGCGAGAACGACCGACCGTTTGTGGGTGGGCACCAGCGACGGGCTTGCTTCTACAGCAGACGGAGGAGAAACCTGGCAAATTACACGGGTGAATTTCCCGTTGGAGGGTGGAAATCAGTTTTTCCCGGATGCCCGTTCGGTTGATGCGTATGCGTATCCCAACCCGTTTTCTCCGAGAGTGCATCAGTTAACCCGCATTAAATTTGAAGCTCCGGCTGACGGCAATGCTACCATTCGCCTGTATGATTTCGGGATGAATCTGATTCGTGAACTCGACAGTAATGTTCTTGTCACAAGCGGACAAACGTATGAAGCTGTTTGGGATGGAACAGACGCGGCCGGTAGATTGACGGCAAACGGGCCGGTTTTTTATGTAATTCGCGCAGGCGGCCGTGAAGCAAGAGGCAAAATTTTAGTATTGGAATAAGACATGAGTTTAAGAAAAAATAAAAGATTGAGCCGATTCCTGCAGATTTTAGGATGTACACTTTTGGCTTTTACTGTCGGAGCGGCAGATGCAGCTGCTCAATCGGGTGGCTTTGCAGGTGCATACAACCGAATGGGCTTTAGCGCCAGAGGCATGGGAATGGGAAATGCCATGACTGCCGTAACGCAACAAGGTATTTACGCGCATTACAATCCCGCTTTATCTGCCTGGATTACAGAAACCCAATTCGACGCATCTGTCGCTGCCATGAGTTTCGACCGAAGCCTCAACAGTTTGAATGTAGCGTTTGAGCTTCCCCCATCTGCCGGTATCAACATCGGAATTTTGCATGCCGGAGTCAGCGATTTTGATGGCAGAAGCACAAGTGGAAATCCCACAGAAACATTCTCAATAAATGAATTGAATATGTTTCTTGCATTCGGAGTGCGGACTTCCGACCGGTTCAGCCTGGGTTTTACGGCAAAACTGCTTTATGCCGATTACTTCAGAGATGTAAGCAGCCAATTTGGCTTCGGAATTGACCTTGGCGCATTGTATCAACTAAACGAAAATCTAACTTTTGCCGTAAGTATTCTCGATTTACTTTCTGCCTATAATTGGGATACCTCAGGTTTATATGGCACGCAGGGCAGCGCAAACCGCAATAAATTCCCTGTTCGGTTTGTAACGGGCGCGGCATATAACTTCACAGAAACCGGACTGATCGTTTCCGCCGATGTAGAATTTCGTTCAGAATATGCCGAGGTAAACGAACTTAGCCAACGTACCGGACAAGGCGGTTCGCCTGTTTTATCTGTTACGAGAGAAAGTATCAATACAGGCAGCACGTTGTTCAGATTAGGCGCTTCGTACGAGTTGCATGAGCGTGTAACCTTGAGAGGCGGCTGGCAAATAAATGATCTTGATAATGTTGGCGAAACTCATATACCATCTGCCGGATTTTCCCTACATTTACCTATTGGCACATTAAACTCATCCATAGATTATACCTTCATGCGTGAGCCGGAAGGTATCTCGAACATGCATGTTTTTGGATTACGAATAACCCTATGAAAAAAATCTTTCTTTTAACGGCTTTTGCTGTTCTTTTTGCAGGATTGAAAAGCACTTCCGCGCAAAACTCATCCGGACTTCAATTCCTGACCGTCGGCCCGAACGCGCATTCGCTATCGATTTCAGAAGCGCACACAGCTGTTCCTTTGGCATCTAACAGCCTTTTCACAAATCCCGCTAATCTGATGCTTTCCGACCGTTCAAGCCTTGGAGCTTCCTACACACTTTGGATTGGCGATACCCAAAACTCTCAGGCATCAGCTGCTTTTTTGCGGGAAAATGACGCGTTTGCATTTGGGATACTTTCCTCTTTTGTGGATGATATCTCAGTCAGACAAACCCCCGGTCCGGCAGAGGGCAGTTTTTCAGTCCGGTATCTCGCACTTTCAGTGGGATATGCACGCCAATTTGGATTTTTATCGGCTGGTGTGAGCGGTTCTTATATTTATGAGCAGTTTTTCCAGACAGATGCTTCGGGTTATGCATTTACGGCCGGTGTTACAGGTACTTTTTTGGATGAAAGGCTCAGAGCAGCAGTAGCACTCACCAATATGGGCAGAATGCAAAAACTGGTGAATCAACGCACCGACCTGCCAACCTCGTTGCGTGTTGGTCTTGATGTAAACGCTATTCAAATTTCAGCATTTGCGGGGGCGGAAGTCCCTGTTTTGATTAATTTCAGTGCTGATTTTGTCGCCCCAATTGATGAATCTTTTGCCGAAAACGCCGAAAATCTGATTCAGTCCGGTGATTATCTCGCATTCGGAACAGACATTCAGCTCTACGACATTATATCTGTCCGCGCCGGATACAGAACAGGAAATACAGCAAGAAACTGGAGCTTCGGGGCCGGAATTACTATTGACCCCATCGTTTTCAATTATGCCTTCGTGCCTTTTGAAACCGGCTTTGGCATGGTTCATTCCGTAAGCATGCAATATTTCTTCGACTGGTAAAATCATGCCCGCCGCCTCAAACATACTGATGCTGGTTCACAGCAATTATGTGGATGATAACAGGGTGCGCAGGCAAGCCGAAACTCTTACCGAAGCAGGTTACAAAGTTCATTGTATTTGTGTGGGATTGGATATCCCCGGAGAACTCAATGGAGTAACATTGCAAGCGTTCAATCCGGCTGCAAAATCAGGAAAGTCACGTTTTATTGAGGTAATCAGGACTTTCGGTAAATTCATCAAAGAAACTGATGCAGATATTATTCACGCCCACGATTTGGACGCATTTACTGCGGCGGGTTTTTATGGGGGATTTAAAAACAAACGCGTTATTTACGACAGCCACGAACTGTACCTCGAAAGTATGGGATTGTACAAACGTCCTGTTACCAGGTTTATATGGTCGGTGTGTGAACGCAGATACATCAAAAAAGCCGGCGCGGTGATAACCGTAAACGATACTATTGCGGACATCCTGAAAGAAAAATACAGCTTAAAGGAAAAACCGGTGGTAATACGAAATTTTACCAACAAACCTGAAAGCGGTAATTTTGATAAGAACATTGCCGCTAAGGTGAATGAGCTGAAAGCCAAATTTCCTCACATAGTACTCTATCACGGTATGCTCAGAAATGGCCGTGGGCTTGAAATGATGCTGGATGTCCTGAAGGATAAACCAAATTGGGCAGGTGTCATTTGCGGAGATGGCCCGCTGAGAGAAAAACTGCTTCAGGATTTGAAGAAAGATGATTCAGAATCCCGTATTTTCTACGCCGGACATGTAAAACGCGCTGATTTTGTGGCAATTTCAGAAAGATGCACGGCCGGATTTTGTTATCTCGAACCAATTGTCCCGAATCACAAATACGCGCTTCCCAACAAATTCAGTGAGTATGTGCAGCAAGGCTTGCCGGTTATTGCTTCTGATATCCCCGAGCTGAAAAATCTCACAGAAAAATGGGGAACCGGAATTGCAACCGATAACAAAAAAAATATAGTAGCATTTCTATCTTCATTAGAAGACGAATCAGATCGGAATAGTTTTACGGATAACCTTAAATCAGCGGCAAAATCGTTAAATTGGGAAGCCGAAAAACCGAAGCTATTAGAGCTTTACCGCAGATTAACACGTTGATTTTTTGATGTATTAGCCATTTTTGCCCATGGCCACACCGTAGAGACGCAAGATTTTGCGTCTCTACCATGGCCTGAAATGGGTAATTTCATAATAATTGATGCCACTATCAGCCAGCGGGTTGTGCGGGATGACATTGGTGCTTGCATGAATATCGTAAACATCAAATGTATCTGGCGTAAGCGCAGATATTAGGGCCTCAGCATGACGGGGTGATGCAAACGCCTGGTGTTGACAAATAAATTCAACATTTCCAGCACTTCAAGATATGAACCTGCACTTGAGATAATTTAACGCTGCTTTAAGGATAATTAAATCTTTTTCGCGGCGTCTGATAAATACGCGTCAACATCCAGCATATACGATTCCCAGTTGAGGTGTTTTACTATATTTTTCAGAGTTCCTTTGGGCAGCGTGGCTGTTTTTTTGTTCAGTAATTTCTGCATCTTCTTGAAGAGGTCATCTTCTGAATTATAGAAAACCGGGCCGTGTAAAAGCGGTTCTTTAAGGGATTCTGGGATTAGTTCGGGATAGGTCAACGCGTTGGGCACCATGGGATGGCATCCACAATAGACTGCCTCTAACAACGCTGTACAGAAAAACTCATATCGGCTCGTGGATACCACAATATCGCCTTTGTGCAGTAGTTCGCTGTATTGTTTTGCATCACTGGCATAACCATAGTGCAAAATGCGGTCGCCGTATCTTTTTTGAAGGGCTTCGAATTCAGACGGATTCACCTGAAGATGGTCACCGGCCAGAATGAGGTTGAATTCACATTCGGCATCATCAAGACGGTTCATGATGCGGAAAAACATCTCAGGATTCCGGTCATATTCCCATCGCTGATTCCACACCACAACAGGGACATCATTTTCTTTTCTCAAATCAGGCGTAGCGTTGTGTTCTTTCAGGCTCAACCCCGGATACACCACCCTGCTCTTATCTCTGATGCGGTCAATCAGCTCTTTATGCTTCAGGTCGTTGTACTTGGATAAGAAAACCGGCAGTGCCTGCATAAATTCGTTGAAATGAAACTTCGAGGAAAACCATAGTTCTCCGGCCACCAGCGCGCTCAGGTAATTGATGTAGCAATAGGTATAATCGCGCTCCTCTCCTTCCGGCAACGGCATAGTGAGCTGATTTTCCTGCATGTACATAATGCTCGGCGTATTGGCAAACCGTGGATTCGTAAGAGCGATAAAAGCTGGCAGGTTGGTCATGCTGCTGGCGAAAATCAAATCGGGTTCTTCTGTGATAGCTGTAGATTTTTGAGCCAAAGTTACCGAACCACCACTCATCCGCCATTTCCAGTATTTATCACTCATGGTTATAGGGATAATATTGTGGCCTGAGTGGCGCATCATCCCATCGAGGAAGGCTTTGTGAGAGCCTCCCAAATAAGGCTCAAGAAAGAGAATATTTAGTTTATCGCGGTTTGCCACATTTTTTTGAAACCTGTATCGGCTTCATCCCAAATTTTAGTGCTTAATAACCCCGAAGAGGTCGAATGCCTCTACATCTGTAATTTCTACATTATAGAATTCCCCGGTTTTTAAATTTCGGGGATCAAATCCGTTTGCCGCACCTTCAATCACACATTCATTATCGACTTCCGGACAATCGTACTCGGTTCTGCCATACGCGGTTCCGTTTTCAATCCGGTCGATGAGCACCGGCATTTGTTTACCAATCAGCCCCATGTTATGATCCATAGAAATTTCCTCCTGAAGTTCCATGATTTCCTTAATCCGATTCATTTTCTCATCATGGCTAACAGGGTCATCCAAATCATAGGCAACAGTATCATCTTCCTGCGAGTATGGGAAAACGCCCAAACGATCGAAGCGTACATCCCGAAGAAAATTCATCATTTTATCAAATTCTTCCTGTGTTTCATTCGGGTAACCAACAATCAGGGTCGTTCTCATTCGAATACCGGGGACTTCATCACGAATTTGTGCAATCAAATCGCGAAGTTTGTTTTCAGTTACTCCCCTGCGCATAGATTTCAGCACGTTTGTTGATGTGTGCTGAATCGGCATATCCAGATAATTGCAAATGTTTTCCCTTTCTCTGATTACCGGCAAAATGGAAACGGGAAATTTTGCGGGATAGGCATAAAGCAAGCGAATCCAATCGAAGCCAATATCTGAAAGTTCAGCGAGCAGTTCATCCAAACGGCGTTTTCCGTACAGGTCGAGTCCGTAATACGTGAGGTCCTGTCCAATGAGGATTAACTCTCTGACGCCACTTTTTCTTAATTTCCGCGCTTCTTCTTTGATATGCTCCATGCTTTTCGATTTGTGTCCGCCCCTCATAATCGGGATAGCACAAAACGAGCAAGGGTTATCACATCCCTCAGAAATTTTCAGATATGTGAAATGCTTAGGTGTGGTAAGTTGACGCTCGCCAATCAGATCGTATTTATAATCACCACCCAATTCCTGCAAAATCTGTGGCAGGTGATTCGACCCGAAAAAGCTGTCCACTTCGGGGATTTCTTCGCTCAGCTGATCCGCGTAACGATGAGATAAACATCCCATAACAACAAGCTTCTCAATTTTGCCGTCCTTTTTCATATCCACGCCCTGCAGAATATGGTCGATGGATTCTTCTTTGGCTGACTCAATAAATCCGCAAGTATTTATAACCAAAACATCGGAGCCTTCCGGTTTTTTGCAGATACTGAACCTGTTAGCCCGACACTGCGCAAGAAGCACCTCAGAATCTACCTGATTTTTCGAACACCCAAGCGTGTGGACATATACTTTTGGCGGCCTTGTTTTCATTCAGGTGCCCCCTTTTCGCCCCAGATTTCTTTCTCTCGTTTACGGTTAACAATTTTGCTGATATAAATGCTGAACTGATAAAGAAGCAACAATGGAATAGCAATGATGAGCTGGGAAATCGGATCCGGCGGAGTTATAAATGCAGCAAGGATAAAACAGAAAATAATGGCGATTTTGCGATATTTACGCATTAACTCAGGCGTGAGGATGCCAATTCTTGAGAGTGTATAGCTAATCATTGGCAGCTGAAAGATGATACCACACGCCAGTACCCACATCGAAACTATCGAAAAATACGCGTTGATATCTATATCATTCCGTACGACTTCCGACATCTGAAACTGCATAAAATACTGCACCGCGAAAGGCGTAAGTACCAAATACCCGAATGAAACACCCGCCAAAAACAGAAAAATGATAATGAAAACGGTAAACCGGGTTTTCTTTTTTTCTGAGGTTTCAAGCGCAGGTTCAATGAATTTCCAGAGCTGATAAATCATCAGCGGCGAACCAATAATCAGCCCGGAGAGAAGCAGAGTTCCCCAATACGTAAAAAACTGGCCGGGCAGCCTTCTGTTCTGGAATACGACATCTACCGCTTCAATACCGACAAACCTGTACACGAAAAAGTCTGCATAAGCCGGGCCGAGCAGAATGACATCAATAATGTAATCAGAAAAAATAAAAGCAACTACCACACCGCCCAGAATAGCCATCAATCCTTTGATGATACGCCAGCGCAACTCCTCCAGATGATCGAGAAAAGACATCTCGTCTGTGTTGATTTTAGGGGGTGCCGCTTTTGGCAACTCACGCTCCATTATTTGACGTGCTTGTGTATCCGCCAAGTTAGTTATCGATTTTTAAGATTACCGGTTCCGTGAAAGTAAATCTGATCAAACGGTTACAAAATTATAAAGGGGGAAACGCTGACAAAGCTCTTTCACTTCTTCAGCTGTTTTTACATGCAGGTCATTATTTTCGGGATTGCTGAGCACTTTATCCATTAAAACAGCCAAATACTCAAACTCTTCTGTTCCCATTCCTCTTGTAGTCATTGCCGGCGCACCGATTCTGATGCCGGATGTTACAAACGGACTTTCAGTGTCGAATGGCACCATGTTTTTGTTTACCGTGATTTCGGCTTTGCCTAAAATAGCTTCTGCGGTTTTTCCGGTAATTCCTTTATTTCTGAGGTCTATGAGAACCAAATGGTTGTCTGTACCACCGCTTACAAGATTATAGCCAAGCGAAACAAATTTATCTGCCATAGCTTTAGCATTTTTGATAACCTGCTTTTGATAGGTGACAAATTCGGGATTCAGCGCTTCGCCAAATGCCACGGCTTTCGCAGCGATAATGTGCATCAGCGGACCGCCTTGCGTACCGGGGAATACTGCACTGTCGAGTAATTCGCTCCAGTTTTTGGTGCGTCCTGACTTTGGCGCTACAACACCGAGGGTATTTTCTTTATCCTTGCCCACTAAAATCATACCACCGCGGGGGCCTCTGAGTGTTTTGTGGGTAGTTGTAGTCACCACGTGGCACCATGGAAGCGGGTCATTCAGCAATCCGGCTGCAATTAATCCGGCTGTATGTGCCATATCCATCCAAAGAAAAGCACCTGTTTCATCGGCGATATCTCTGAAAGCTTCATAATCGAAATCCCGTGGATGAGCTGAAGCACCGATTGAAATCATTTTGGGCTTAACTTTCTTTGCCTTATCCCTGATTTTATCATAATCCAAACGGCCGGTAGATTCTTCTACGCCGTAAAAATGGGCATCGTAGAGAATTCCGCTAAAATTAACCGGTGAGCCATGAGTAAGGTGTCCGCCGTGTGACAAGTCAAATCCCAGGAGCTTATCGCCGGGTTTCATGAACGTAAGATATACGGCGGCATTAGCTTGTGCGCCCGAGTGCGGTTGCACATTCACCCAATCGGCTTTGAACAGCGATTTCGCCCGGTCGCGCGCCAAATCTTCAATTACATCTACGAATTTACAACCACCGTAATATCTTTTTGATGGCAAACCTTCGGCGTATTTGTTGGTGAGTACCGAACCGGCTGCTTCCATTACCGCTTTGGATGCAAAATTCTCAGATGCAATCATTTCAGCGTTTTGGTTTTGCCTGTCAGTTTCTTTTTCAATCAGGCTGAAAACTTCGGGGTCCTGTTCGTTCAATCGGTTATTAATCATCAATGTCTTTATCCTTTTGTTGAATTTTATTTACGCGCCTTTCGTGTCTGCCACCTTCAAATTCTGACTCAATCCACGTTTTTACGATTTCTGCGAGTTCTTCATCGGTTACAAATCGCCCGGGAAGACATAAAACATTGGAATTATTGTGCTTAACAGACAAATCTGCAATTTCAGGCGTCCATGCTAAAGCAGCACGCACTCCTGAAAACTTATTGGCACTAATACACATTCCCTGTCCTGATCCGCAGACAAGGATTCCTTTCTCAAATTCTTTATCAGAAATTGATGAGGCAACTGTCTTGGCGTAATCGGGATAATCTACAGAATTTTCATCGTGCGTACCAAAATCTACAGGCATGTGTCCGAGTGCTTCAAGCACTTTTTTCACCTGTTCCTTGGCTTTATATCCGGCGTGGTCTGATGCAATAGGTATAATCATAATCGCCTAATTTAAGAGTATTTTAATTGATACTAAAAGGTATTTTTTGAAAGCTTTCGATTCTTTTTGTTATTTAACAAGCTTTTGGGTAAATACATTTCAAGAGAGCATTAGAATGGAAAAATCCTGGCGAATAAATCAGGCTAAATTCTGGAACTGTTTTTAAGTTTCTATGCTTATATTTTCATCAACTATACAACTAAACTTTAAATAATGACAATAAAAATGATCCAAAAGTGGATTGCCCCATCATTGGTTTGTTGCTTATTTGCTTTTGCAACATCATTAAATACTTCACTTGCGCAACAATCAGGAGTTCTGTTTACAAACGTGAATGTATTTGACGGCGAGTCTCATTCTTTGCATGAAGGCAGAAATGTACTTGTCGTTGGAAATAAAATACACACCATTTCCAGAAGAGCTATATCCGTTCCTGAAGACGTAACCGTTACCCGAATTGATGGTGACGGCCGCACACTCATGCCGGGCCTGATTGATGCCCATGCCCACGCATCGCTCATGTCTATGCCTATGCAGGCCGCAATGATTGCTGATCCGGGCTACATCCATGTTGCAAATGCCGTGCAGGCTGAGAAAACGCTGATGAGGGGATTCACAACAGTTCGTGATGCAAGCGGACCGGTTTTTGGCCTAAAACGCGCCATTGATGAGGGATTAATTAAAGGGCCACGAATTTATCCTGCCGGTGCTATGATCAGCCAAACAGCTGGGCATGGAGATTTTCGCATGCCGCATGAAGTACCGAGAACAGCAATGTCGCCACTATCACATACCGAAACCATGGGCGTTTCTGCCATTGCTGATGGAGTGGATGAGGTAATGCGCAGAGCCCGGGAGCAATTGATGCTTGGTGCCAGCCACATTAAATTAGCCGGAGGTGGTGGGGTGTCTTCTGTTTACGATCCGCTTGATGCCGTTCAATACACGTATGAAGAGATTCGTGCTGCCGTGGTAGCTGCTGAAAATTGGGGAACGTATGTAATGATTCATGCATACACTCCGCAAGCTGTTCAAATGGCAATCAAAGCCGGGGTTAAAAGTATTGAACACGGCCAGCTGCTTGATGAAGAAACTGTCATTATGATGGCAGAAAACGATGTATGGTGGAGTTTACAACCCTTTTTGGATGATGAGTTTTCTAATCCACAAACCGGAGCTAAACGCCTGAAACAAATAATGGTATCGCAAGGAACTGAGCGAGCATTTCAATTAGCAAAAAAGCACAATGTAAAGGTAGCATGGGGAACAGACATGTTATTTAACCCGGCAGGTAACAGAAATCAGGGTGCCCACTTAGCCAAAATGGTGAAATGGTTCACTCCTGCAGAACTGCTTGTAATGGCTACTTCAAACAACGCGCAAATCCTGAAACTTTCCGGTGAGCGTAATCCGTACCCCGGCGATTTAGGTGTCGTAAAGGAAGAGGCGTATGCTGATTTACTTCTTGTTCAGGGTAATCCACTTCAAGATATAGACCTTATCAGAGACCCTGACAGCAACTTTGTTGTAATCATGAAGAATGGTAAAGTTTACAAAAATACCATTCAGTAATATCGAATTCTGCAATCCGAACTGTATATTCTAACATAGGACTTCTGCAATTGAACAATATTAAATGCAGAAGTCCTATATGTTAAAGATATATTGAGATCAAAGTTAAAAAGGCACTACAGCCTTTACCCTGTAATAAATCTCCTGATTTCTACTGCCAAAAAAATCATTTACAGGCTGCGCATAGCCAAGGCTATGAACAAATGGGATACCAAAAATATTCAGCACATTTTTGATTTCGGCACCTGTACCAGCCCTGCCTGTTGCATCTGAACCCGGAACAAGATCATCATCCCACACAAATCCGGAATCGAGGAATAAGGACAAAGTTGTAGTGCCAAGACTTACCAGTCCGAGTACCTGCGTTCTCAGGTCTAAATACAATGGAATTCTGTATTCTACAGTTGAAAACAGCATTCTGTTTCCTGTCTGATATGCACTGTAGCCTCTCACTCTTTCAGCATCGCCGTATAGAAAATCAAGTCCCGGTACAGAAGCTCCAAATTGAGGATCATCGAACCTGCTGAATCCGATATAATCTTGCACAAAACTATCTCCCCATTGGGCAATTGCTCTGCCGTAAACAAAAAATCTTGATTTCCCGAAAGATGGTAAAATGACGTAGGTTTTCAAGTCCGGCCTTACGAACTCAGTTTCGCCACCAAGCTGATCTGTGGCAAGTGTAACCTTGGTTTCAACTCCCCATCCGTTGAGCGGATGGATAATATTTCTTCTGTATGGAAGCTGTCTGCTTATTCTCAAACCAAGCTGAATATCACTTTGCCAGCCGCTTTGGGGTTGTCCCAAATTTGGTTCTGTTATTGTTGGAACCCAGCTTCTGTCTGCGTTGGTGTAATCATATCTTAGCCTTGTAAAGATTGTGGTGTTTACAAAGGGTGAATGAATCCAATCACGCGGTAAACTCATCAAAAGAAATCCACCGGTATTCGTGGTAACCAGAACATCTCTGTCATACAGCCTGCCGGTAAAACTGTTATGGTACGCATTTAAGCCCCATGATGGCCTGAATTGATTATTGGTGTAATTCAGGAATGCCACGCTGTTATCTTCATAATCCGGCAGAGACAGAAATCCTGCGGCCGTAATTTGATGTTTCGATAAGGGTTCGGTGAATAGGGAAATCAATCCCAGTCCGTAATTACCCGGATCGTTATAAAATGGCACCGGAATAGTAGAAACATGGCTAATATTTCGCCATGAACTATACGTTGAACGGTTAACAATTAATGTGCGGTCTGACTCTACCACTTCAGGAATTACATGTGGCGGCTGATGTGTAAGCCACTGCATGTAAGACTCGTTTACCGAAACTTCCGATTGATAAACATCCCTGCCTGCATCCACAGAATAGACTTTATTACTGCGTTTAGAGTCTGTTGATATCAAAATTAAGCGGCCCATTTCATCTTCAGAATCAGTTTCAATCCACTGCTGCAGGTTTGCTCCTGTAAACAGGTTTGTAAGCCTAATCTGATCAGCATCCGGATTGAAAGGAGGAATTTTGAATGCATTTGGCACAAAATCACGCATGCTCGTAAATGCCAGACTTATTCCATCATAGCTCCACACCGGATCACGATCGTCTGTATTGGGATTCGTGTGGCGTATTACGTTCCCTGATTGCACATCCCGCACAATGATAACCCTCGAGCCGTTATCTTCAAACAACGCGTAAGCAACATGCGTGCCTCTTGGATGGACATCAATCTTACCAATTTGTGTATCACCTGTGTAAGATGTAATTCGCCGGGTTTCCCCAGTGCTTTCATTTAAAATGAAAATGTTTCCTGTTCCGTTTTCATTCTTAACAAAATATAAAGTACCATCCGGAGCGTATGATGGAGAACTTGCTCTCATTGTATTAGTCAATCTGGATTTGCGGCCGCTCAGAGCATTAACTTTGAACAGATCATTAACCAAAGAACCATATTGGCCGCGCGTATTGGCAACATAAACCAAGTGATGGGCATCTGGGTGCCAGGTAATATCTCCTCGTATATCACCCCGATCGAGTACTTTAACTCTGCCGTCAGATTCATGCACTACGCTGAGTTCAAAGTAAGGCTCATCTGCAGAACGCATTGCTACAACAGCTTTCATAGATTTGTCGGGGCTGTAACGAACAGCTGATTTAAACAATCCCGGAATATCTATTGACTCTGCATTAAGAGAGTCACTTCTTTCCATTTGTCCTGCAAGTGTGTGATAGTAAATGGACACATGCCGTCTCCATTCGTCCTCAAATTCAGCAAAACTCTTGCCGGTTATCTCTTTAAATGAGTTTCCGAAATTGTGGGTACGAAACGGCCCGAATCTTTTTCTGTGTGCAAGTATTTCAGGGATTAATGAATCTCCATAGGCCCAGGCAAAATATCTCAATTGAGAATTCCCCGCAGCGTACATAAGCTGCCTGTTACGGATGGAGGTTCCGTCTCTGAACGAAGGATGCCCATCATAAACTGAAGTACGTAAAATGGCATCGCCCCTTAGCGCATGCCAGGGCTCAGTATAATACTGCGCTATACCCTCGGTCCATGGATCAGGTAAAGCAGGTGCAGTTCCAAGTACTCCAACCAATGGGATATTCGACTTTACAGC
Organism: Balneolales bacterium; assembly: GCA_007125355.1. GTDB lineage: Bacteria > Bacteroidota > Rhodothermia > Balneolales > Cyclonatronaceae > SLDG01. Next base: position 15,338 of record SLDG01000182.1, read on the forward strand.
CTCAAAATGAAAAATATGAGCCAACTCATGTGCAATCACAGTCCTGAGCCATTTTTCAGGGCCCGACCATGCTCTTGCAACATCATTAAGATTTACCCAAATATTTGTGTAAGCCCGATTTAGTGGTACCGCAAAACCGTTTACAATCTCGTCTTCATCACTTAGAAAAATCCTGATTTTATAATCGAAAGTAACATCTAAATTTGCGGCTAAAGCAGCGTAGGTAGCTTCTGCAACAGACGCTGCCTGAACTTCTATTCCGCTCAAATGCTCAGGGTAATGAATAAGAAAATGTCGAGTTTCTGCCACCTGCCATTTTAATTGGGGATGATTTCGTTCATTCATCATTGAAAAGCCAAAAGGAACACCGGCATTCTGAGCAAAAGATGGCTTAAGGCTGGTAATACATAAAATGGCAATCAATAAGAGAAACAGGGTGTTAGACTGGTAGTTTTGTTTCATATAACCTACATTGAAGTTAAAATTATTAATAACAAAGTGATGATGTGAAATTAGTTCGACGCTGAGTCAGTTCAGACTATTTGCAACTCACGATTTTTCCAAAAGTTCAAGTTTTTTTACACATGATAAAGTTATAAGATGGTTTCAGGGTTTGCAAGATTTTTTTTTGCAGGATTCTCTTTTGTGATGACGGTTTATTGTTTATTTGTTTATGCCTTAGATGTGGTAAAAAGGTGTCTACTTGGCCAGAATTCTGGCATGGTAGAGTTGCAATGCGTTGCGTCTCTACCATAGCCGAATTGCGTAACCCTGTTAAGCCGGACTAAATGATATTAAAAAGGCTCATATTTTTCACAATATGAGCCTTGAATTATCATCTTGGGTAGAAAAAAATCTTTTTTACTAATTTTATTGTATGGTCTCTCTGTATCTTTCTATTTCCTGTTGAATGAAATCTCTGCCACTGCCATCTAATATGCCCCTGTCTCTGAGTTTTGGCACTAATTCGGCTTTAATTACTATCACCAGTTCTTTTTCTGTGTAATCAACAGATTCATAGCCAAACAAATAACGGAGGCCTAAAAACCAGCCGGGGAGATCTTTCAGGAACGGAACTCCTCTTCTTATAACATTCTCTTCAGTTTCATAAAGTCCGGCTATCGCTGCGGTTTCACCACTAAGCATCAGCACTCTTGTAGAAGCTTCCTGCTTATTTATTATGGTACTAACTGTACTTGGGGATGCAGAGCTTCTTTCAGCATTTATCTCCATATAAATAAACTCTTCTCCCCCATCCTGAATTAGCCAGGGAGTTACGGTTAAAATAGTACCTGTACTGAAGAACTGATCAATCACATTTCCTGCGAAATCACGTTGCTTGATTGAGAAATCCTGTCCTACCTGAATGCGGCCTGTCTCGCCTTCCATCACTTTAATGGTTGGGGATGACAATATCTCACCCTTGTTATTCGCTTCGAGTGTGCTCAGAAGTGCATCTACCTGCCAATCACCTGTATTTACCATTTCACTAACATTCGCATCTACATTAAATTGTGGCTCCGATACATTTGATGCTCCAAAATTGGTGACACTCACCACACCATCCCGAATAGCAGACCAATTCACCCCGATTTCCCGGAGGTAGCGTCTGTTACCCTCAAAAAAGATAGCTGAGATTTCAATTTCTCTGGTATCGTTGTAAATCACCCTTGAAGGAGTTCTTCGATCACGGTCTTCTTTACCCGATTCACGGCTTTCATCTTCAGAAACACGAATAATTTCAAACCTATCCGGAAATTCCCTCACCACAAGGCGATTAATATTTGCTATCATTTGAAGTGCGTCATACCAATACAAACCGGGAATCGAAACGCCAATGGGCTGATTGGTTCCTGTTCTGTTTATAATGCTTCGGTTTTCAAATTTCATTGAGTACTCTTGCAGCACACGCACCGACTGATCGAGCGAAAGCGTGCGGTCAAGGGTTACTATTGCATCTCTCGGCGTATATTCACGAACAGGGAGCCTGTCCTGCGCGAAAGTTACAGATACGCTGAAGAGGATTACATACACAAGACTGATAATTATTATATTTTTTTTCATTGTTTTATCCTCAGGGTTATTCTTTCTACTAATCCACCTTTATTTAAAAAGAATGTGGCTGTTCTTTGATCTTTTGAGATACTTTCGAGATGCCCCAAGTGAACACGGTTACCTGTTTCCAGTCGCTGGAGCATTCCATTTTGGTCTACAAGAAATATGAAACCTTCACCCATTGCCGTAAGTCTTGAGCGCTCTACGTCTATACGGTTGTGTTCATTTGCAGGAACATCATGTATAAGAGGGAAGAACGGGTTATGTTGCCGGCCGGCCCTTACAGGCTCAGCATCAGCAAGCTTGGCATCACGCCCGGTTCTGTCGTAATAAGCCTCGGCGTATATTCTGAATCCTACCTCATGCAGATTGTCGCGATTATTAGATGGCCGTATTTGTACAGATGTAAACTTCACCAATGGAGTCGCGTTTTCCAGTGTGTAAATGAAATCTCTTAACTGTCTGTAATCTGTGGCTCCATCTACTGTAAATCGAACTTTACCATATTTTCCATGACGTGTGGAGTCGGTAAAGACAAAATTCATAAATGCAGCTTGTGGATCTGCCTTTCTCAAATAATCGTATAAACCTGACAATTTGCTATCAGGGAAAAGCGTTTTCGGATAATTGTCTATGTTGTGATTCAACGAATTGAAGATATCATAGACATCATTAAAGCGGCTGGCATCTGACTTCAGTGAAGCAAGTTGAACCTCTTGGCCTTTTATCACTTCCTCTTTGCTTTCTAATGGCTTATACTCATAAAAGTAAAGCCATATTGATGATACACCGGTAAGTATGAAAAATGTAAGTGCAAGGACTAATGTGTTTCTGATGCTGTAACTCATAATTCTTCCTCCATATCAATTACTACAACCGGATTGAAAATCTCCGGAGTATCGGATATTGAATCAATTATCAGGGTGAACTGAAAAATATCTCTACCCCTTACTTCGGTTACTGTTGCTCTTTGTATTCCGGCAATATTAAATAAGTTTGCAACTTCGGGTATTCTTTCTCTGAATAAAGTCATACCCTCTATCACAAATCCATTTTCCGTGTATTGAAGGGATGTTATCCACGTATTCCTAATTTCTGTAAACCCGGTTGAAAGTAGTGAGAGGGTTTGAGACCACAACAGAGATTCATGCCCAAGTTCTTCAATTTCAGCGAATTGAGATTCAAGTACCGAAATTTGTGACTCAAGAGCTCTCAATTCTGACTGAATCGGTTGAAATTCTGCAATTTGCATCGCATTTCTGTCAATCACATGCGATAATTGCTCAGCTTGCCTGTTGTAATCCTGGTACAGATAATTTACAGCTAACGGCAGTATTGCAATTAGGAAAAGAAAAAGGACGCCATGCCATTTGAGTTTGAAAACTTTTTGCCTTTCAAGAATTTTCCTGGGCACAAAGTTTAGTCTCGCTGCAAATGTATCTACAGTACCAGAAGCCGCAACTGCTGCAGAGGGTGCTGTTAAATTTGGCGACTCTGAGCTTTTCCCATTCGTTGCAATTTTTAAGTTTTTATCAGGTTCCGCATCCTTAACATCAGTTTGGGCTTCCGGAAATGGTGTAAACTGAACACTCTCAATACCTTCAAAATTCTGGCTAAGCATTTGTATAAGTACATCGCCCATACCAATTCTATCGTAGATATAGAATCGATCGATGAAATTTACCTGGCCTTTTTCAAGCTCCATCATAATGCGGCTGAACACCGTATTTATGAAGTTTAAACCCGGTTTTTTCATACTGATAATTGGAACAGCAGAGTAAATTTGGGTGTCTTTTGTAAAGATAATTCTGGTACCTTCTTTACCCATTGCAATTATAATTGCACTTTCTGTCTCATCAGCTTTCTTTTCCTTTAAAAATCTCAGAAGAGCTACTTCTTCGGGTATAATAGTCCTTACAAAAATCCGGTTTGTGTACATCCGGTTGAGCCTTTCCAAAAGCTCCAGAAGTATACTCGATTCTAAAGTTGAAGCCACAATAGCTGTATTGTCGGCCATATCTACCCATTTGAAGTTATCCGAAGATACATCCTCTACACCATATACAGCACAAACTTTTGATTTAAGAAACTCAAGTTTTCTTTTTTGATTCTTTAAATCTGCAGGATATGTGACCTTGGTAAATGAAACATCACCGAGCGGTATACTAATACCAACCTCAATTTTTTTCCCACCGAACTTGTCCAATACCTGAAACAACTCTTTTGCAGCTTTATTTGCCAGCTCCGGTTTCAGGATTTCCACCGATTCTGTTTCAAGATCATCGGTTTCCAGATTAAATTCTTCGAAGTCCTCTATTGTTTTTGTTTCAGTATCAAAGAGGTCATCAGAAGAATCCCCCCCTTGAAATCCAAACAAATCATCGCCAAGAGCCAACTCTTGTTCCTTTACGGGTTCCACCGGCGTGTTAAGAAGCTCCGCAATATTTATTTTAGCCGAATCTACAATTTTGTGGCCATCCCGAAACTTCTCGACCTTCACAGCCACAATATGGTGGCTTTCTATACTGAGTCCTATAAAAGATTTTCTGCGCATTTTTCTACTCCAGATTTAATAATTCACGCATACGCACTTTGTTATTAGCAAAGCCTAATGCATTTTCAATCGTAATTTGACCCTCTGTATAAAGCCTTTTAAGATCTTGCTCAAGGGTTTGCATGCCTACCGCGCTTCCTTCTGTAAGCATTTGATATATTTCATTTAAATTGTTGTTCCTGATGGCTGCCTTTACCGATGTAGTTGCCAATAAAACTTCTTTGGCTAATACTCTTTTCCCATTTGTAGCAGGGAGTAATTTCTGGCTGATTACACAGGTAAGTACATCAGCAAGCCTGTTCCGAACCCTATCCTGCTGGTTGACATTTATCTCACCAATAATGCGGTCTATACTTTCGGTTGCAGAGGCAGTGTGTAATGTTGAGAACGTTTTATGTCCCGAATCTGTGATTTCCAAAGCGGTTTGTATGGTTTCTTCATCCCTTAACTCACCAATCATAATTATATCAGGATCCTGCCTTAATGATTGTACGGCTCCATCTCTGAATGATTTAACATCCCGGCCAACTTCCCGATGTCGGACAATACATTTTTTGGGTTCATGAACAAGTTCTACCGGTGATGAAATGATTACGATGTGCCCATTCGCTGTACGGTTATTAGCATCTATAATTGTATCGAGGGTAGATGATTTACCTGAACCTGTAATTCCGGTAACGAGAGTCAACCCGTATTTCAAATAGTTTAAGCTTAGGGATTTTGCAACTTCCGGATGTAAATTCAGCGATTTAAACGGCCGAATGTTATTATCTATCTTACGCATGTTCATCGCAAGATGGTCTAAATCGGCATACATTGTTGCACGAAAACGCTGTGGCTCATCCTGGCCACTATCTATAGAATAGGAAAAGTCAATACTTTGATTTTTGCGCAGGTGTTCAATCTGTCTTTCAGACAACAAATTCAGCAAAATGTAATCGGTTTGGTCGTACGTTAGTCCTGAACTTTCCGGATATGGTTTTTTGTCACCATGAATCCTGTACCAAACTTTACCGTTACAACCATATCCCCCGATATCTATATCAGAAGCATCTATTTTGCACATTGTTTGCAGCCAGTTATTGACAATGTCTTTTGCAACCTGTCGCTCAACATTACCTGTTTGTTCTAACTTGCTGCCTATGGCCAATATTCTATCCTCAGCTGTAAGGCTGCTTGCCAGCTTTATACCATTTAATTGTTGTTCTATTTTTCCATTTACTTCCAGCATTTTTCTACCCTTATACCAAGTTGATTTTAGATTTCTATTTTCTGATAATTAAAACTCCTCTGTTTAGCTGTTATATATTTCTACCTTCTAATTCCATGAGAGTATAATTGGCTCTCCCGGACCGCTGCCACCTGAAGTATCTAAAGGTGGTAAATCTGAGTTAAACTCATCTGTAAAAAATACCCTTGGATTACCAGTGCCTACAAAATCTGAAGCCACAATTGCACCGGTAACACTGCCCGAGCCGGTTAATGATACCGTAGCATTAGGCGCGTAGACAACTCTGCTGTGTGCACTCGCGTTACCGGTTATTGATACCTGACTGCCGCCAGTTATGAGGTGTCCAATTAGCCCGTTTGAGCCACCAAGAGATATAGATGCAGTTTCCGCGAAAATTCCGCCGTTTAACCTCGTATTTCCTGCAAGCGATAGTGGCTGCGTACCCTGATAGAATATAAACGCCTGGTCTACATCGCCATGCTCGTTAATTCTGCTGCTACCACCGAGATTGAATTGATCCATCACATAAAAGTTTACTGAGCCA
>SLDG01000185.1 GCA_007125355.1 Balneolales bacterium
GCAGAGCCGCCGACATTTATTTCAGCTGAACCCGGAAATTGCAGGTTGGCAAAAGTAATTTCGGGATCTGCAGGTTCAACTTCTGTAATTGTAAGTACGCCGGAGACATTAGTGGTACCATCCCAAAAGCCGCCACCATCTTCAGAAAATCCGCCAAAAACGAAATCTTCGTCTTCGAACTGGAAACGAGAGGCGAAATAATATGTGCCTGCCTCTGAAATGTCAGCACCAATTTGAGTAAGATATTCCGGGCGACCTGTAAAACTAACATCGTTATAGTCAGCAAGAACCCAGTTTGTCCATTCAGCAGGGTCAGTGTCTGAATCGCTGTATCCCACCCAAACTTGCAGGCCGGGATAGCCATCTTCCGTTACTTCAATATTCGACATTGTAACCTGAGCGTATACATCTATGGAGCCACCCAGAGATATTTCCTCGTTACTTGGGAACTGCAAATTAGCAAATGTAATCTCAGGATCGCCTGGTTCTTCAAAGGTTACAGTTAAAACACCTGATACGTTATCGACTCCATCCCAAAATCCACCTGAAAATCCACCATAAACAAAATCCTGATCAAGATATTGATATCTGGTAGCGTAGTAATAGGTTCCGGCTTCGGTAATTTCGACGCCGATGTTCGCCATGAATTCATCATTATTCCCAACAGGATTATTGTGTGTTGCTTCAATCCATGTCGTCCATTCTGCTGGATCTGAATCTTCAGTACTGATACCAACCCAAGCCTGCAGGCCTTCTGCAGCTGTAGCACCACCGGTAATTCCACCTATCCAAACTTGTCCAAATACATCGAAATTCCCGCCAAGTTCAATAGTACCATCTGGTGGCCACTGCAAATTAGCCCAGCCAATTACAGGGTCTTCTAATAGCTCAACCTCGATTGAAGCCGGTACATTTACGGTAATATCGTTGCCTGAATTGTTACGTGCGTCCGGCGCTTCCAATCCAAACGTGTATGTGCCCGGTGTTGCATTAGACAATGCCCTGAATGTAAGTACCATAATTGTGCCTTCGCCCTCAGATTCCCCGCTTGTTCGCACAACACTTGCGCCGGTGCGATTAGATTCAAGTGAACCACTAACACTAAGTGGGTCTGGGTTCATAACCTCGCCCGGCTCTACACTTAAAAACTCGAAAGCGTTTTCATCAAAAAGAACCTCAAGCCCGAAATAGAAAAGCCCGTTAGCACTGTTGGTGGAAATAATCATTTGCATTTCCTGGCCTTGTGCCGGAGATTCCGGAAGAAGAGTTACGTCAAAATCTATTTGTCTTGCGTCAAGACTTATAAACCCGGTTGTTAAAAACAACGTCAACAGAAGAATAGCTTGATATTTAGAATGTAATCCGTGTTTCATTTTATTTTTTTATTTGTGATTAGTTGATCAGCCAATAGAATTTAAACTACTATAAAAGGCGCATGAAAAGATAGTTGTGTAAGCGCTTTCAGCGAATATAAGATTTTATTTTCAATTCTGCTAATGTATTAAAACTAACTAAATTTAATCATGTACCCTTTTTCTACTTTTTAATTAGAGAAAAAAATACTAACTAAGAGACTTCATTATGAATTTGACCATAAATAAATTTATCCATGTTATACTCAACCAATGATTTGAAATTAGCTCAGAAACTTTTGATATACAGCTGTGAAGTTAAAAAAGATGAACATGTAATGATTCAATTAGTGGGGTTGAACGGTATAGGGCTGGTGAGGGCGCTGGTTCAGGTTTGCAGGGATATTGATGCGCATCCGTTCGTTCATATAGAGGATGTGGAAACCAACCGGATTAAACTGGAATGCGGGAATGCAGAATTCTGGAAGAAACAGGCGGAGTTTGATCAGCTTCCGTTAATGAAAAAAATGGATGCATATATAGGAATCAGAGCTTCAGAGAATATTTACGAAGCATCTCATGTTGAAGCTGAAGCTAATAAAGCTTTTGCTGATTATTTTTTGAAACCTGTTCATTTTGAAGAGCGCGTTAAAAATACAAAATGGTGCATATTACGATATCCTTCACCGGCATTTGCAATGAATGCCAAGATGCCAACGCACGCTTTTGAAACCTTCTTTTATGAGGCGTGTCTTTTGGATTATAGAAAACTTGAAGAGGCCATGAAGCCACTTGAAGCCCGACTTCGGAAAACGAAGGAAATCCATCTTAAAGGAGAAGGCACTGATATTCGCTTCTCAGTAGAGGGTCAAAATTGGATACCATGTTTCGGAAAGAGAAATATCCCCGATGGCGAAATTTTTAGTGCGCCAATTCTCGATTCTGTGAACGGGCATATTACATACGCCCCGTCTGTGTATCAGGGAAAGCCGTTTGAATTTGTAAGGTTGAATGTGAAAAATGGAGTGGTCACAGATTTTGATTCCTCTAACAATAAAGCTCTTGAAGCCATTCTGGATACCGATGAAGGCGCAGGAAGATTTGGCGAATTCAGCTTTGGTACAAACACGGTTATTGATAAACCGATGTATGACATTCTTTTTGATGAAAAAATATACGGGTCTAATCACCTGACGCTTGGTCAGGATTATGAAGAAGCATCAAACGGAAACGACAGTGGTATTCATTGGGATTTGGTGTGTATTGGCGCCGATGTATATCTGGATGGTAAGCTTGTGCGAAAGGGCAGGTTGTTTGTTACGGATGACCTTAAAGCGCTCAATCCACAAAATTAGCAAAAAGCAGTTTTGATTAAACTGCCTGAAGCGCAACAGATGGATACATGTCGGTTTCACTGAAATGCATGAGCCTGTCGATGATTTGTTCAGGTTCGCTGAATTTCATGAGTTCCATTCTCAGATGTTTTCCGTTCCTTATTCCTTTTAGATAATTGCCGTAGTGTTTTTTCATCATAATTACCCCGTAGCGTTCACCGTGGTGTTTAACGGATGCACGTAATTGTTCGGCACAAGCCTCAAGTTTTTCTCTGAGTGTAGGCTCCGGGAGCTTCTCTCCGGTATCCAGATATGTTTTGATAGCATTGAAAATCCAGGGATTACCAATAGCGGCTCTGCCAATCATAATACCGTCAACACCGGTGGAGTCGAACACGTGTTTAGCTTCTTCGGGTGTGGTAATGTCTCCATTTCCTATAATGGGAATTTCAAGGCCCGGCGTGTCTTTTAACAGTTTAAGATACTCCCATCTTGCAGTTCCCTTGTATCCCTGCGCGCGTGTTCGGCAGTGTACCGTCAAAGCTTTAACGCCGACTCGTTGAAGCATAAGGGCAACTTCCTGAATTCGAATTGTGGCTTCATCCCAACCGAGACGTGTTTTTACAGTTACGGGCAGGTTTGTTGCTTCAACAACAGTTGCAGCCATACGCTCCATCATTCCGAGATCCCTCAAACATGCTGAACCGGCATTTTTCTTCACTACTTTATAAACTGGACATCCAAAATTAATATCAACTAAATCCGGGTTGTTCTCCTCTGCAATTTTTGCTGCCCCATACATGGCTTCTTCGCGCCCGCCAAAAATCTGAATACCAAATGGGCGCTCCATCTCTTCGAATTCCATTTTATGCATAGACTTATCCGATTCTCTGATGATAGCCTCAGAGCTAATAAACTCGGTATACACTATGTCTGCTCCATGCAATTTGCACATTTGCCGAAAAGGGGAGTCTGTTACATCCTCCATTGGTGCTAATACAACGGAGCGTTCTGGAAATTGAAGATTACCTACTTTCATAGTGTAAATATAAGAAATTTAAGCCGAAACAACTTCTTTGTGAGAGATTAGAACAAGATGATAAAAAAATAGTTCAAACTGGAACGCAACAGACTTGCATTTATGTTTGATGATAACAATATTTAAAAAAAAACATCTTGTCCAATCAAGAACAAGATGTTCAATTTATCATCTACAGACGGCTATTACCCCATTTGTAATATTGGAATTTATATTAATTGAGTTGAACAAACAATAGTGGTATTCACTTAAATGAATAATACGTATTTATACGTAAGTTTTATATCAGATTGTTTTCAATGGCCATTCTTACCAGAGCAGCAACATTATTTGTTCCAAGTTTATTCATCATATTAGCACGATGGGCTTCAACGGTGCGAGGGCTTATAAATAGTTCAGATGCTATCAAGTGATTGGTTTTTCCATCAATTATCATTGCTAAAATTTCTTTTTCACGCTTAGTTAATATATTCAATTGTTTTTCCGGGGACTGATCTTTTTTTGCATAGTTACAGGCAATAAAATCTGAAACATCTTTACTAAAGACCCTTTTTCCCGCCATTACATTTTTTATACAAGAAACAAGTTCTTCTTTGCCCGTGTTTTTCAGCAAGTATCCGGATACTCCCGCAGAAAGTGCGCGATTCAAATACTCTTCAGTTAAATGCATTGTCATTATAATGAGCTTTGCATTTATGTCTATTTCAAGAATTTTTCTGCACACTTGAATTCCGTCCATATCTGGCATGGTAATATCCAAAATGGTAATGTCGGGATTAACACGCTCGTACAAATCAATAGCTTTTTGTCCGGTTTCAGCTTCAGCGAGAACCCTAATGTTTTTTACATCCTCGAGTATACCAGCTAAGCCAATGCGAACAATACTATGATCATCAACTAAAAGGACACCTATTGTTGCCATTAATTATAACAAGTCCTTTGTCTTTAATTTATAGAATGTTGCAATAAACACTTCTCTAATCCGTGAAAATTTCTTAAAAAAGGCCAATAGTGTTTGTACTCGACACTTTTTCTTTTTCACTCCCTCAGTTTATAATTACAGCCTCTAAGGCGGTTAATTATTTTCCAATATCAGAATTTATTTTTTAATCATAACCTACATTACTTCAATTATTGATTATAGTGAAAAAAACGGAATAATAACAGATGCGAATATGCAGTAATGTAAGTATCTATTAAGATTATAAACTAATCCTTGCTTATATAAATGAGAAAAACTTTCTAAATGGCTGGTGTCAGGGTGAATCTTTGATAATCTCGAGTTTTTTCTCAATCTGTTTTTCAGTACTGACACTCAATACCGCGGCTTTCACCAATCGTGTGACACTCGAAGCTGTGCTGCCCAGCATTAAGTAATCGAAGCCAGTGCGACCAATAGTTGAAATAACCACCAAGTTGTAATATTCTTCTTTAGTTTGTTGTAAAATGGCATCCTGAGCCGACCGGTCGGTGGTTTTAATTCTAATGTTTACCTTACTGTTTAGTCCGGCAAATGCAGTTTCAGCAATCTTTTTTAAGCTCTCTTTTCTAATTTCAAATGTCGACTCTGCTTTTTCAACACTTTCAAACTCATCGTATATAACAGCGTGAAACAGATCAATTTCGGCACCTGTAGTTTCGGCAATTTTCTTAGCCCAGGGGAAAGCTGCTTCTGAATTGGTAGAGAAATCTGTAGTCACCATTATCTTTTGCATCGGTACCAGCGTAGAGTCATCTTCTACTACCAAGACGGGTTTATGAGACATTCTTAGAACTTTTTCAGCTACAGAACCTAACAAGAATCTTGTGAAACCTGTTCTGCCGTGGGTACTCATTACAATCATATCAAAATCCACAGAAGTTTCAACAATAGCATGTGCCGGATTGCCAATACCAAGCATTCCATCATTAAGATGCCCGACATCTACATGGTCGGCTGCTATATCGAGTAAACGCTGGGTGATTACTTTTTCGATATCGGTCAGGTTTTCCTGAGAAGTAAACCCTGACCCCATGTAATGAAAACCATCCAAATCGGTTAGAGGAATGTAAGCATGAAATGGTGTTACACTCCCGTTGAAAAGCTTTGCCAGGTTGTTAGCTGCTTTAAGGCCTTTGGCACTTAAATCGGAAAAATCGACGGGTGCCAGAATTTTTAAATTTTTCATTATGAACTCCCTTTTAAGTGTGAATACATTATAGAATTTCATCATTTTAATATCAATGTACAAGAAAGCTTGGAAAAATCTTAATGAAATGTTTTGGATTTTTTTGGGATGCTGAATAAGCTGAAATAGCAGAGTTGGGAGATTTCTCGGGTATGCTTTGGGGTTTAAAGTTATGTTAGGGACAGACAAATATTCAATTGTCAATAGTCAATATTCAATTCTCTCCTCAACCAAAAACTTTCTTATCATTGATTTTTTGTTAACTTATGGCAATCTAACAGAGCATAACTTTAATTTGAAAATATTGTATGAGACCATCAAAGGCAGGTAAATGGGGTACATATCAAATACAGCCGGGCAAGTCGAAAGTATTCAGGCTTGAGGATGCTATTCAGGTGATGTTTAAACGTGTTGCAAATGAAGTTTGGATTGCCACTACAGATTTATCAAAAAAACAACCCGACCTTAAACCACTGATTCCAGAACAAACCGAAACACCGGAGCAACCCGAGCAGGGATTAATTGAGGTGACAGATGAACAGATTGAAGCATCAAAGCAAAAATGGATGCGGTGGGCGTTAAAATCAGGTAACGCAAATCTTAAGATTGTGCCGGCTTTCCCGAATTTGCCGGTTGTCATTCAGCCGGAATACTCATTCAGGTTAATGCGCGGTTCCTCAGCAAGATTTTATACCAGAATACCAGTGTTTATACAAGTCAGAGACATGGACGAGAGAGACCTTCTCATCACAGAAATCCCATCTCACAATCTTGCACGAACATGGTTTGGCACATTTACAGACGGCGAAATATGCTATTGGTTTAAAACCACTGCCAGAAGAGAATTAACTGAAGATGTGTACAGGCCCTATCTATGTGTTTGCCCCATTACGATAATTAATGAATCAGAAGAAGAACTTTATGTAGATAAAGTATCGATTCGGGGTGAACAGTTGACGGTTTTTGGGGATGGAAAAAGCTTGTGGTCAGATGAAATGACGATTAAATACAAAGGGGGCAAAGATTTCAGCGACCTGATTGTAACAGGTGTGCCGCCGCAGGAAGCTCCTAACGCGACATTACTCAATAAACCCCGCAACCCTGTAAATATGGGGCTCGCTCGCAGAACATTCAGAAAACTACACGACTTGCACTCTAAAATAGGCTAAAGATTATGACAGAATGGTTTTTTAGTATTGATTACATTCCAGTGATTCGCATACTTCTTATGCTAATCATCGGCTTTTTGCTTCTCTTTTTGCTAAGAAGATACGTAACCAAGATCATTTCTGATTATTACACTGCCCATTACGGTATGCTCGCCGGTAAAGTGGTGTACTATCTCGGCGTTGTAATTATCCTTGTTTCTATATTGCATGAAATGGGCTTCAGCCTCGGGCCGCTCCTCGGTGCCGCCGGAATTGTGGGTTTGGCTATTACTTTTGCCTCCCAAACCACGGTTTCCAATTTAATAAGCGGCATATTTATTGTTGCCGAGAAATCTTTTGAAATAGGGGATATAATTAGCGTGGATGGCAATGTTGGCTCAGTATTATCAATAGATTCGCTTTCTGTTAAAGTGAGAATGTTCGATAACCGTTTATTGCGAATTCCCAACGAAACCGTTTTGAAAAGCCAGGTATTTAACATCACCAGATTTCCGATAAGAAGAGTAGAATTCAAAGTTTCTGTAGCTTACAAAGAAGATATGGATCGTGTTCGCACCATTTTATTTGATTTAGCTGACAAAAATGAATTTGCTTTGCAAGAACCAAAACCGGTTCTGATTTTTGACGGTTTTGGGAGTTCATCCATAGATTTTGTTTTTAATGTTTGGTGCGCAAGAACAGAATTTCTTGATATTCGTAATTCTCTGTATCCTGACATTAAAAAACGGTTCGATGAAGAAGGAATTGAGATTCCCTTCCCGCATTTATCTCTTTATAAAGGCTCTGTTACAGAACCCATTCCCGTATCGATTACACAAGGTGGCCTGAATCAAACCAAAACAGAAGGAAACACATGATTCGCTACAATGTAACGGTTACCGTACAAAAAACGGATTTTAATGAATGGATCGGATGGATGAAATCTAAACACATACCGGATGTTCTCGAAACCGGTTTATTCGAATCTTGCGAGATTCAAAGGCACCTGAATGATGAAAATGACTCTGTAGTTACGGTAACATTTTCTTATCAATGCCAGAGCCTCGAATCCCTTGAAATGTATCAGTCTGAATATGCGAGAGCATTGCAGAAAGAACACACCGAGCGATATGCCGGTAAATTTAAAGCAAACAGGGTTGTGGCGGCCATAGAAGGCCGCCTTGTGAAATAATTCGGGTTAGAGTTTGACCCATTCCCCGGCTTTGGCAATAACAACCTTGGAGTCAGACTCTGTTTCCACAACTTTTTTGAACTCCTCTGGAGATCCTGTTAGAACAGGGAATGTACCGTAATGAATTGGGATGAAATAGGCCGAACCAAGCATCTCTGCCGCCAGTGAAGCCTCCATAACGCCCATTGTGTAGTAATCACCGATAGGTAAAAAGACAACCTCCGGGTCGTAAAGATGAGCATAGAGTTCGAAATCTGGCATAATATTAGTATCGCCGGCGTGGTACACGGTAATGTCATCTTTAAAGGCAATCATCAATCCCGCGGGTTCGCCTGCATAACGCCCGCCGAATGATGAGCTGTGATTCGCATTCGTCATTGTTACAGTAAACTCGCCAAGGTCTAAAGTACCGCCTTTGTTCATTTCAACTGCCTGATCTTCTGCCAAGCCGTCTTGTTTAAGCAGGCCGGAAAGCTCAACCATAGATACCACTTTAGCTCCTGTATTTTTCGCAATTTCGAGGGTGTCGCCAACATGGTCTTCATGACCGTGTGTCAATAATATGAAGTCGGCTTTTTCCTGTTTTTTCTCGTTTTCCGGAGTAGAAGGGTTTTGTGAAAGAAACGGATCGATAAGAATAATTTTCCCGCCCGGGCTCACTAACTGTACTGCAGAATGGCCGAGCCATTTGATTTTAATATTTGTTTTCATGGCCATAAATTTTGAGTTCATTTTATACTGAATGTCTTTACATTATAATGAAATGAGAACAATGATGAAACTTTTTCGATAGCAGAAATCATCCCTATATTCATTAGAATTCATCATTATAATTTAAAGTAACCTGCAGAAAAAGAAAGGCGATAAACATGGCAGAAAAAATAAAACTTCATCCACATACGCCACATCAAAAAAGAGTTTTTGAAATAGCAGACAGGCTAAGAAACGGAGACATTATGCTGTTTCCCACAGATACACAATATGCTTTAGGTTGTGCTTTTGATAACAAAAAAGGCCTGGATAGAATCCGGCAAATTCGCAGGCTTGAATCTGATCATTTATTCACACTTTTGATTGATTCACTTTCCGGTATCTCCAAATTCGCGCAATTGAGCGATGACAATTTCAAAATTATTAAACGCTTTATACCGGCAGCCATCACTTTTATTTTACCGGCAACCAAAGAAGTCCCGCGTTTATTGCTGCACCCCAAAAGGAAAACGATTGGATTCAGAGTGCCCGATTATCCGATATCGCAGAGTATTATTGAAGAATTGGGCATGCCCTTACTCGTAACAAGTGCAAAAATGCCCGAAAATACACTGGCAGGCGAACAAGCTGTATATCCGGATGATTTATTCCATCAGTTTGATAAGCTTGTAGATTTGGTTCTTGACCATGAGCAGCCGTTAAATCCTATTGAATCTACTATTTTGGATATGACCGGAAACACACCTGTCGTAATTCGTCAAGGACTCGATTATAATAAGGTTGAGGACGTTTTCTTATCCCAGAATATTGAAATAGTAGTTGCTGAATAGACAGGGTTAAATAACTACACTCAACTGATCGTAAGCGAGCTTAACGTGTGGTGGAAGCTTCTCCGAAATCAGGTTATGGGTAACGTGACTTGAAATATGTACCAAATAGGTCATCGGTATTCCCGTTTTGGTTGCTATATCCACAGCCTCAGGTATCGTAAAGTGCGTTTTATGCTTAGGCGCCCATTGAAGCCCGTTCAGCACCATCAATTTACATCCTTTAATGAGCTCGAAAGTTTCATCGGGGATGTAGCAGGCATCTGTAATGTACGCCAGATCATTGATTCGAAAACCGATAACCGGCACGCTGTTGTGATCAACAATTAGTGGAGTGATGGTACAATCCTGAAATGTAATGGGTTCTTTTATGATTTGCAGATCAATATTTACAGATCCCGGGGTTTTGTATGCGCCGAACATATAATGAAACCGGCTCTCAATAGCAGCTTTACAACTCTCATTAGTGTAAGCGGGGATCGCCTGCCTTTGTTTGTAATTATATGGTCGCAGGTCATCCAGGCCGGCAATATGGTCGGTATGTTCGTGGGTGTACAGCAGTAAGTCTATTCGCCTGATGCCCGCTCTGAGTGTTTGCAACCTGAATTCAGGCCCGGTATCAATAACGATGGAGGTTTTCTCAGTTTGAACCCAGGCAGAAGTTCTGTATCGCTCATCTCTCGAATCTCCGGTAGGAATTTCTCGGCCAAATCCACCTGCTACAGGTACCCCCATTGAAGTTCCGGTGCCTAAAAAAGTTAACCTCATGCCTCTCCGTTTTCTGTAATCAATGGATTTTTTCTTTCACGTTTTGGTGCTTTTGCTTTCCAAATTTCAGACATTTCTTTTCTTACGGCAGGTTTTAAGTATAAATCGTGAACAGCATCCTGAGTTTTTAAGAACATAGCCAATAAATTAACCATCGTTTCTGGCGAGTGGTTTTTATTAAGCATAATCAGTTTTTCACCCTCAATTACGCAATATCCTCCTCTGAAATTTCCACGTTCTTTACGCACCTTGTAGCCAAGTTTTTCGGTTATTTCTTCAAGTTCAAGAAAAAGTTTTTCAGGTTTCATATCAAAAAGTAATTCCGGCTGTAATTCCCAGGGTAAAGTAGTCATATCGGAATTTTTCTTCCGAATTATCAAAACGTATAAGCAAAAAATCAGTTCCAATCATAAATACAAAACGGTCAACAATCCGGTCAAAAAAGAGTCTGGCTGATGCCTGTGTTTTCCAGGCTACCCCGCCCTCAGTTCCAAATGCTCCGGATGTATAACCTATATGGGGGATGGCATTTGTTCTGAATCGCACACTACTGCCAATTTTAGATTCAAATTGTAACCCTACGCCAAAATAGGCAGAATTTTGGCTAAACTCATCTTCTGTGCCTCTGGTATCACCTGTTCTAATGAGGGTGTAATCGGTGCCAATACTTATGGGAATGGTAAACCGGCTTCTACCTGTCACGTTAATTGGGTAACTGCCTGTAATATTAATACCTATCATTGTCAGGTCAATGTCATTATCCGATCCTAAACTACTGCCAAATGCCCAATAAATATCTAAAAGCGGATTGGAGTATTGAATTCTAAAGATAGGTTCATTGAAACCATAGTCGAATGTCTGAATGTCAGCACCAAAGTAGCTCAGATTTGCGAAATCGTAAGAAAAAGAAACATTATGCTGAGGAATATTTGGCGTTTCTCTGCTTTCTCTGGATTCGATGGAAAACATCTGCGCGGTCGTAACTGCTGTAAACAGCAAAAAAAGTGGAATTGTGAGAGAAACTTTTTTTAACATAGGATAATTTATAATCTGTGTGGAACGAAAAAAACGGTTGAACTCGTTTCAGAACTAATAGAAACTAACTAATAAAACAATGATACAGTTCTTACTTTTTTTATTGATGTCTACTTTTAATACACCATCTGAAACCGTAAATGTACATGAATTTTCGCTAAACACCATAAATGGTGAGGAAATAAGTCTGTCGGAATTCAGTGGAAATGTGTTGTTGATTGTAAATACAGCATCTCAATGTGGATTTACGCCCCAATATGCAGGTTTACAGGAATTGCATGATACATATTATAGCAAAGGGTTCAAAGTTTTGGGGTTCCCAGCCAATAATTTCGGCAATCAGGAGCCTGGCACAGATGAGGAAATAGCCGAATTTTGCGAGCGTAATTTCGGAGTGTCTTTCCCGCTGTTTTCACGAATTGATGTAAGGGGAGAGAACAAACACCCTTTGTTTCAGTTTTTAACCGAATCAGAGAATCCCGACTTCACAGGTGATATCAACTGGAATTTCGAGAAATTTTTGGTTGATCAGGATGGAAACTTGATTCGCAGATTCCGCAGTCAGGTTAAACCAATGTCTGTAGAAATCAAAACGAGTATAGAAACATTGTTGGAATCATAAGAGCATTACCTCCATATATATACAAAAAAGGCAGGGTTGAAATCCTGCCTTTTGTTTTTATATCCTATTCTGCGAAAATCAGCGAAATCTGCGTGAAATTATATTTCTCGCAAAGACGCAAAGACGCAAAAAACCTAAATTCTTAATTCAACAAATGCGACCTAAGCAAAAACTCAGGAATTTTTACCTGAATCATCTGCCCATCCTCGCGCTTCATTTCGTAATAGCCTTTCATACTGCCGCTCATAGATTTCAGCACTGAATAACTGTTGTAACTATGAGATTTTCCGGGAGCAATAATTGGCTGCCGCCCGACCACGCCGTCTCCATTGACTTCGTATGTTTCACCAGTAGAATCGCTGATTTCCCAATGTCTTTTCATTAGCTGAACATTTTCGGTGCCAAGATTTTCAATCTTTATGAAATAAACATACACGTATTTTTTCCGGATTATGTCCGATTCATTTTCAATGAAAACTGGCTTAACTACAATCTTTATGTCGTGTGTAACTTCAGTAAAGGTCATTATATTAGAATTTAGTTAGGGAGCCGATTTAACTTTCTTACCTACACTCAAACACCTGTTTGCATCAACTTCGTTTCTTTAGGATATAAATTAGCGAACTGCACCGGTTTTTCGATATTAAAGCAGTAATATTCGACCATAAGCCAACAGCTAAAGCACCGGGAATTCCGGCAAAACCTGTTTTGAAATACTTTTCACTTAATAAACTAACGTAAAAAGCATCCAACATCATGCGTTTTACCCGAATTACTTCAAACCCATGCCTTTCGCTAAGATTTTGTACGCTCTCCGGCGAAAAATGATACAAATGTCTTGGAACATCTAATCCCGCCCACATCTCTTTATAAAAACGGGCGTCAGTACTTTTATAATTTGGGAGAGCCAAAATCAGGCATCCGTCATCGTTTAAAAGCGCGCGGAGTTTTTCGAGTGTTTTGCCGGGTTCATGCACATGTTCAAGAACATGCCACGCGGTAATGGCATCGAATGTTTTTTCTTGTGGAAGTGTCTCCAAATCCTCATAAACATCCAATTGATGCTCTTTTTTGGAGTAAGAAGCGGCTTTTTCTGAGGGTTCGGTACACGTAACATCCCACTTTTTAGATTTCACAAATCCGGCAAATTCGCCGGTGCCACAACCGAAATCCAGCAGTTTGTTTTTTGGGGATGGCAGCTGTGCCTTTAGTAGCCTGTATTTTCTTCGGATGGTGTATAATTGAGCCGTATAAAAGAGCTTCGCAAATAGGCCGCTGTTAGTTTTGTTGTGGGATAGGTATTCGTCAGAAGCGTAATACTTTGCCATTTGCCCGGCCTTTGGTTGTGGGTGCGTAAACAGGCATTTATAGGCATAATCTTCATAGAGGCTGAACCACTCACCTCTTACAGCATGGTCTTTAACCTTGCAAATAAAACGGCAGCCCTCTGCATCTGACAAAGGGCTGCGTACGGTTTCTTCTGTTGGTAAATCGTTCATATTTCCGGATCTGAAATTATAGTAGGATATTTACCCGGATTATTCACCAAAGCCTGCCCCGACTAATTCGGGTTCAGGGTTTATAATCACTGAGAACTTCAAGGAAGCGAACAGAAGTTTTTATCCCTCTGTAAAAATCCTTGAGATGAAAATGCTCGTTTGGCGAGTGGATGGCATCGGAGTTTAATCCGAATCCCATAAGAATGGTATTTACGCCAAGAACGCGCTCAAAATCAGCAACGATGGGGATGGAACCGCCTTCTCTTGCGAAAAGTGGCTCTTTCCCGTACACATCATTGTATGCCTGAGCCGCCGCCTTGAGGCCGTAAAAATCCAAAGGAGTCATTGCTGCGTCGCCGCCGTGGTGGTCGGTTACCTTAATGGTGACTCCGGCAGGTTTTATGCTTTCGCAATACTCGGTAAACAATTTCGCGATTTTATGCGGATCCTGATTTGGAACCAATCTCATACTGATTTTGGCGCCTGCTTTGGCCGGTAAAACGGTTTTAGCTCCTTCACCCTGATAACCACCCCACATGCCGTTCATGTCGAGTGTAGGCCTTGAGGCTTTGCGTTCGAGGGTGGAGTAGCCTTTCTCCCCAAAGCCTTCATCAACTCCGATGGCGCCCAACCATTCTTTCTCATTGAAAGGTAATTTGCGGCCGGCTTCACGCTCTTCTTCGGTTAAGTCGATGGCATCATCATAAAAACCGGGAATTTGGATAACGCTATTTTCGTCTTTCATTTTGGCGACCATTTCGCATAACGCGTTTAGGGGATTTTGAACAGCTCCACCATAAACCCCGGAGTGAAGGTCGCGGTTTGGGCCAAAGACTTCAAGCTCCATGTAAGCAAGGCCGCGGAGTCCGTACGTGATAGACGGAGTGTCTTTCGCAAACATGGCGGTATCGGAAACAAGTACCATGTCGCAGGCGAGTTCGTCTTTGTATTCCTTCAAAAACGGAACCAAATTTGGCGATCCTACTTCTTCTTCGCCTTCCAAAATAATTTTGATGTTTACCGGAACATCCTGACCTGATTTCAACCATGTTTCGATGGCTTTAACGTGTATATACGCCTGTCCCTTGTCGTCGCTTGCGCCGCGCGCGTACACTTTTCCATCCCGCTCAGTTGGCTCAAAGGGAGCCGTTTCCCAAAGGTCGAGTGGGTCAGGTGGCTGCACATCGTAGTGGCCGTAAATAAGAACGGTTGGTTTATCGGCGCCTGCTTTCAGATGTTTCCCGAAAATTACAGGGTTTCCATCTGTTTCGCAGAGCTTTACCTCATCCATCCCTATACTTTTTAATTGGTTTTCCAGGAATGTGGCCGCCTCTTTAACGTCTTTTTTATACTTCGAATCGGCACTGATACTTGGAATTTTTAACAGTTCGAATAATTCGTCTTTAAATCTGTCTTTATTAGAATCTACATAATCAAAAAAAGTGCTCATGTGTTTAGCTCGTTAGGTTTCTATTAATCTTTCAAATTATTATTTGGGACCCGGTTCTGCATATTTTCCGAACCACTCCCTCACCTGATTGTACCAGTAAATAGAATTATTCGCTCTTAAAATCCAGTGGTTTTCATTTTCAAAATAAATTAACCTGGAATCTACATTACGGCTTTGGAGTGTGCGGAAGAGCTCAAAAATTTGTCCAACAGGAACTCTGTAATCGAGTTGGCCGTGTGTTAGCAGGGCAGGTGTATCGAAATTCCCTGCGAAGTAATGCGGAGACAGCGATTTGTAAAGCGAAGGATCTTCCCAATAATGCCCGAATCGTACGGTATGCACGGCAAAATCTGCAGCTAATTGGGAATAAAGATTATACACCGGAGCGTGAATCAACAGTGTATTGAAGGGATGCTCTTTCCCAAGAATGACACTCGATAGATATCCGCCGTAACTTGCACCACCGGCAACCATGCGGTCAGAGTCAATCCATGATTGATTCATAAACCATTCGGCGGCTTTCATGGTGTCTTCATACGGCTTGCTAATCCAGTCAGGATTGATGGAATCGGTGAAGTCCTGACCGAATCCGGATGAACCGTGGAAGTTATGCCACGCTGTTACATATCCCCATGAAGCAAATGTCTGCGCATTCCATCTGAAATGGAATCCATCTGTAATTCCGCTGTGCGGGCCGCCGTGAATAAGTAAAATCAGGGGATATTTCTTGGATGAATCAAATCCCGGAGGAAAATGCACCCACATTTGGATATCCTGACCGTTCGCGCCCTGATAGGTAACCGACTCATACGTTCCAAGCTCGATACCTTCCATTACATCATCATTGATAGTATCGATACGGTTTGTTTGGCCGTTTCTTGGGTTGATGGTAACTATTCTCGGCGGATACAGAAAGCTGTGATTCAGCGCAACAAGTGTGCCATTATTTGATATGGCGATAGATGGAAAATCGGTTGCTTCGGTCACGGGCATTGGCTCTCTCCCGTCTATTCTTATGTGATAGACTCTTCGTGTTCCCGCATCATCAATGGTGCCGTAAAGTCCGCGGTTATCAGGTGCCCAAATGAGGCCATCAGCAGAACGATCCCAATCTGTTGTTACCTCACGGCTGGATTCATTGCGTACATCGTAGATATTCAGCCTGCGAGTGTCGGCATAAAAGCCACGAATACGTTGTGATGTAAAGGCAAGATAGCGACCATTCGGACTGAAAAGCGGATTCGAGTCAACGCCGGCATTCGCTTCTGTGATGTTTCTGGCATTAGAACTGCCCGGGCGAACAATGTAAATATCAACTTTTTGGTCGAGGTCGTCTCTGTTGGTGTCGGTTACGAATGCCACAAGCGACTCATCAGGTGCTACATCGTAGCTGCCGGTTCCTGCACTTGAACGTGGCAGCTCCCATCCTGTTGGTTCGGTTATAGGTTCAACATTTCCATTTTTAACATGCACTCTGTACAGGTGATTTTCTCTTTCTTCGTCAAGCCAGCGATCCCATGAACTGAAAGGCAGCCTGTTCCAGGTGTGTGCAGCAAGATGTGATGCACGGTTCGCATCCAGCTTTTTCTTCATTTCATCCCAACTTTTTCCCGGATAAACAAAAGAAACAAAGTAAATATGTTCGCCTACCCATTTCGGTGCGCTTGTGCCTGTGGGTACATCGGTCAATCTGACGGCTTCTCCGGGTTCATTTATGGGGAGCAGATAAATTTGAGCAGCGCTGTCATCATCCCTGCGGCTTACGAATGCAAGATGTTTCCCATCCGGACTAAAAACGGGCTGTCCGTCTGCTGAGCCGTGGCGAGTCAATGCCCGTTCCACGGTTCCTTCGGGATTGAATAACCATAAATCGGTATGTGCTTTGTCGTCTTCAGCGGTATAGCGTGTTACCGGAGCAACAACCCATTTTCCGTCAGGGGAGATAACGGGATTCCCGATTCGTTTCATTTCCCAAATTTTTTCAACACTCAGGGTAGTATCGTTTTCGTTGTGGTCATGAAGGTTAGAAGTTGCAAATACCGAAGAATTTGCAGCTGTACCACTGAAAAAGAGGATAATTAATAACAGTACGAGTCTATTCATGGCTATTCAAAAAGGTTAAAAATGAGTAATAAGTGAATGTATTTATTAGCAGATTGATTGAAGATACAAGAAGAAAATGACGCGGCAAAAAAGCGGTCACTTTCTTCTCATATCCCAATAAGAAGTTTACTTATTTCGGGTTAATCCAACAATGCTCTGCGACGCAACAGGGCTTCAACGCCGGGTTCCTGACCTCTGAATCTAATGTAATGCTGCATTGGGTCGTCTGTATTCCCGGTTGACAATACAGTGCGTCTGAATAAGTCGCCGCCTTCTCTGGTAAGGTCAAAGTTTTCTTTGATAAACTCGAATCCGTCAGCCGCAAGAATTTCGCTCCAAAGGTACGCGTAATAATTTGAGGCGTATCCACCCGGCCATACATGGGCGAAGAAAGCAGTTTTATATCGGGGAGGTACCGGCGTGAAATCAACACCGTATTTCTCCATCACAGAGGCTTCGAATTCCATAATATCCGTTGGGATTTCATCCGGGCCGAGAAGATGCCAATCCATGTCGAGCAATGTAGCTGAAAGATACTCGAGTGTATCGAATCCCTGATTGAATTGACGCGCTTCAATCACTCTGTTCAGTAAATCCATGGGGATTGGTTCCCCGGTTTCATAATGCAGCGCGTAATTTGCGAGCACTTCGGGATGCAGTGCCCAATCTTCCATAAAGGTTGATGGAAATTCAACAAAATCACGAGAAACGGCTGTTCCCGCCAAAGAAGGAAAGGTAACATCCGAAAAAATACCATGTACAGCATGACCCATTTCATGGAAAAGTGTGATAACATTGCTCAGGCTTACCAATGCAGGTTCGCCTTCAGCCGGTTTTGGGATGTTCAGTACATTGGTAACAACAGGCTTTTGATCGAGTAAATGCGATTGAACTACAAAAGAGCTCATCCATGCACCGCCGCGTTTTGACTCACGGGCAAAGAAATCCCCGTAAAACAACGCGATATGCTCACCGTCGTGGTCAAATACGTTAAATACGCGCACATCCTCCTGGTACACCGGGATATCAAATCGTTCTTCGAATGTAATGCCGAACATGCGCTCCATCGTATAAAAAACACCATTATGTAAGACGCTTTCCAGTTCGAAATATGGCCGCACCTCATTTTCATCGATGTCGAATTTGGCTTTTCTAACTTTCTCAGCAAAAAATTCCCAATCCCATGGCATTAGTTCGTGGTTGTAGCCGTGTTCGTGCATAAGAGCTTTAATTTCTTCAGCTTCCCGTTTTGTGTTTGTCATAACTGCGGGCAGCATATCTTTAATCATGGTCAGTACGGTTTCAGGATCACCGGCCATCTGAGGCTCAAGGGCGAAGGCGGCAAAGTGTTCGAATCCGAGCAATTGTGCACGCTCGGCTCTTAGTTGAGCGATTTCTAAAACGATTTCTGAGTTGTCAATACCACCATCTTTCCCAAGGCCACGAAACGCGGAAGCTTCCCAAACCTGTTGACGCAGTTCGCGATTATTCAAGCTGGTTAAAATTGGCTGGCGAGTGGTGTTGGTAATTGTGAGCAGGTATTTACCCTCACGACCTTGGTCTTTTGCCCGCTCGGCCGCGGCCGCAATCTGGGAATTGCTCATGCCATCGAGTTTGGCTTTATCACTCACAAGCACAGAGCGTTCTCTGGTTATTTCAAGTAAATTTTGCTGAAATTGAGTGCCAAGTGCAGATAGCCTTGAATTAATTTCTCTGATGCGATCCATTTCTGAATCTGACAATAAAGCTCCGGCGCGCACAAAACGGTTGTGCTGTTCTTCAAGTAAGCGAAGTGACTCGCTGTCGAGTCCGAGGCCTTCACGATTTTCATAGAGCGTATTAATCCGGTCGAACAATGCTTTATTTAGGAGGATGTTATCTGAGTGAGCAGCGAGTTGTGGTGCCAATTCGGCTTGGATTTCACGAATCTCGGCACTTGAATGCGCAGAGGTCAGGTTGAAAAATACGCGCTGCACTCTTGTGAGAACTTCGCCTGCTTTTTCCATTGCTGCAATGGTATTCTCGAAAGTAGGGGCTTCGGGATTATTGGCAATTTGATTGATTTCTTCGAGATGCTGTTCCATACCAACGGTAAAAGCCGGCATGAAATGCGCATTTTCAATTACATTAAAATCAGGAGCTTCAAAAGGAAGCGTACTGGGCTTCATAAAGGGATTATCATCCGTTAAAGTTTCTGAAGCAGATTTTTCAACAACAGTCATTGAGGTATTTGTTAATGATGTGTGTGCGATTACTAAATGCTGGCTGACTCCAAAGAAAAAAAGAGCACAAACCAGACTAAATGAATACATTTTTTTCATGGTCTTAAACTAATGTGTACAATTAAATACTAACCCTGTAATGTAATAAACTTGGGTGTTATTTGTTTGGATGTTTATCTGTTGATTTGTTTATGCTTTTATCAGCATATGGGGTTGACTGTTGAACGTAGAATCGCTTCGCTGTTGAAAGTTGATTCGTCAATATGACTATTTTTACGATCAAAAATTCTGATGGCATGAACTGTATTTAACCTGCCAATAAGCAAGGGGATGCATCCCCTTGTGTGTATCATCATTCTGGATGCATTCCCTTGCGGATGTCCTCCTTTTGAATACATCCCCTTGTTGGTGTTCTTGTTTTAGGTGGTTTCCCTTGCGGGTACCTTCCTTCTGAATACATCCTCTTGTGAAACAGGGGATTTAAGCCGAACATTTACCGCAAATTATAACGTACGTTTAGCGCCTCCCGGCTCGAACGGAGTTAATGCAGCGAGCCTACCTGTCTCCGGCACCAGATAGGCTTGCTGCCGATAAATCAGGTATATCCCCAATCAAACCGCTATTTAATAAGCATCATTTTTCTCGTCAACACCGTATTTGCATTGTTATTTACCTGCAAGCGATATAAATACAACCCGCTTGAAAGTGTGGAAGCGTTAAAAGTTATATGATGCAGTCCGGCAGCGTGTTTGCCGTTTGCAAGAGTAGCAATTTGCTGGCCCTGAATATTGAATACATCAAGCCGAACTTCTGCGGCTTCGGGAATTTCGAAGCTTATTTGCGTTGAAGGGTTAAACGGGTTTGGATAATTTTGCGCAAGTTTAATGCCTGACGGAATACCGGTTTCCGGCTCAAGATATACAGCTTCACCATCGTATGTTAGAATCGCGCGCTCATAAAGTACAAGTTCTTCCGACATCATTTCGCTGAAAAGAATGTATCGAAGCAGATCATCTTCGTAAACATATTCTTCACGCTCCATCATTTCGAATCCTTCTCCAACCGGGTCAAAATCAGCTCCACCAAGCATGTTGCTCCAGTCTTCATTGTAGTACAATTCAATTATAAAATCAGTAACCCAGTTCCCATTGTCATAATACTCAAACAGCATAGTTATTATATTTGGTGCAACCACAGTATGAGTTGCGGGTACCGGACCATCGATTGTTAATCTGAATTCTTCAACCCAGTTCTCACCATCCCATTCGTATTCTGTGAATGTCATGTAATCCATATTCTCCGGGGTCAGAACCTGATCGAACCACTGAAACATGCTAAAGTTTGATGGCAGCACATTCCCGTCCTTATCACGATATCCTTCACCTTTTAACATAGGCAAAATTCCCAGGAAGAATTGAGTATCATCGAGAAACCAGAAGTGTAGCTGATGGTCATTGACCCAGCCGCTTTCTGTGTACCACATTTGCTCTGTGTATATAAGGCCGCTTCCAATCAGTTCAACAGTTCCTCTCATATAAGGAATCCATTGATTCATGTGCCATTTTTCATCAAGAATACCGGCAAAATTGCCATTATCCCAGCTGAATGTGATACGGGTATCCTGAGACCAATCGCCATTATCGCGCTCGTAAGTGAAGACATTGGTATGCCGCATTTGGCCATCAACCTCGGCATACTCGTAAACAATACGAAACTCGGGCGACCAATCCATTTCGTCACGGTCCCACTCGCTCCAAATATGCTCGGTGATCAAGCCATTTTCGTAATAGAATTCACTTAAATCAAAATTTGTCCAATCATCTCCTTCAATAATCTGGAATTTCCAGCTTGTTAGATTTCCATTTTCGTACTCAAACACGTTCCGGTAGTAGTCAATCCAGCCCTCATCATCGAGGTATTGCATTGTAGTGCCGGTGTGTTCCGGAGCCTGACTTTTAACTCGTGCAGGCAGCGCAATGAGTTCATAAGTGCTCATGTGCATTGGATTTTTAAACTCGGGATTGAGTTTATCCACAACAGACTGGGCTTCGAGTTGTACAGAAAAAAGCCCGAACAGGAGGGTAGCTAAAAGTACACACTTTTTCATAACAGCAGGCATTAGTGTGAATAGTTCTGCCGGTTAGTGCGTACAGTTTTGATTTACATCAACCGGACAAATAACCGGCTTTTGAATAAATCTACAA
>SLDG01000140.1 GCA_007125355.1 Balneolales bacterium
GTTTTTAAAAAAGGTGCCTTTCATGCATCCATGGATAATAATTTCTGGATTCAGCCAATCGTTGTTCAGGGAACATATAAATTAATGCCACCTGACGGCTGGAAAATGAATTATAAAGGAACCATGTACGTTTCTGTGCTCGAACCAATATCCCCCGAAAATTTCACTTCTGTGGAAGAGTTGACAGAGTACGTTCGTTCAAAAATTGAAGCTGAGCTACAACGGATAGACGCTTTAGAAGATTAAAAAATGATTCCTGAAAAATAAATGAATTTATCATCTGATTTTAAACACGATGCGCCGGTTGATAAACGAAAAAGCGGCAGTTATGAATGGTGGTACTTCGATGGCGCAGACAATACCGGAGACTGGCATTACGTAATTATTTTTTATGAGGGATGTCCATTTTCGCCTGAGTATAATAAAAAGTGGGAAGATAGAGAAGAAACCAAAGCGGCTGAACATCCCGCAATTAGTATTTCTTTGTATCACAAAGGCGCTCCTGTTTTTTATTGCATGAGCGAGTACAATGAAAAAGATGCAACCTTCAAAAAGGTAAATGAAAATGAAATTAAAATCAGAGTAGGAGAGAATAAAGCGCACCTAAAACTCGAAGATGATATGCTCAATCATACAATCCAAATATCAGAGCGATTGCCCAGTGGAGATGAGCTATCGGGAACAATTCGTTTTCAGTCAAAATTACTTAGCAGCCTGTTCAAACAAAGTGGTAAGGATGTTTCACACAGTTGGAATCTAACCCAGCCTAGGGCAGGTACAAAGGTGCAGCTTTTTTTGAAAGAAGCCGGTAAAGACGCCAGAGAGATTTCATTTATGGGAACGGGATACCATGACCATAATACGGGAGCGGAACCCATGAAAAACGAATTCAGGGATTGGTATTGGGGACGCTTTCATTTTAAAGACAGCACACTCGTGTATTATTTAATGCCGCTTGAAAATGGATATCAATTCAGGGGATGGCTGATTGATGTTGAAGGAAATCTGCTTGAGGAAATTGATGGGGGAAGTTTGAATAATTCTAATACAAATTTATTTAACTTAAAGTGTGCCAATAAGATAAATTTATCATCAAAGAATTATTCTATTACTATTGATCAAACACAAACATTAGATTCCGGGCCTTTCTATTATCGTTTTAAAAGCATGGCTGAGTTAAAAAAAGGTAGTATAATTTCAGATAAGGCGGTGGGAATCTCAGAATATATTTATCCGAAAAGAATACATCACAAAATCTACTGGCCGTTGGTTAAGATGAGATATCACTACGTTGGAAGTCCTCACTGGGTGCAAAAGTCGGCTTTTTTCTACAGATGGACGTGGTAAGAGGAAAAAATAACCTCCAAAACGATCCAAACTGAATTACTCGGCGTTTTGAAACCTGTTTTGTTTAGCAGCAGTAGAATGACGACGGATAGTAACATACTCCTTAACCATATCTGAAATCAACCAAATTATGGGATAAATTGGTATCAACACACAGAGTATAAGAGATAAATTTCCGGCTTTTTTTCCTTTATTGTCAGGATTAGCGACAATACCTGCAATACCGGCCATCCAAAAAATAAACAGGACTACCAAAAGCAGGCAAATAGCCAATGTTGCAAAAAAACCAAAATCGAGATATAGAGCCCGAATCATGAAATGAGGTATCGGTAAAAGATTCAAAATATGCGTACCTTTACGCAGCCGGAAAATTACTTCGACTGATTAAGGATTACAAATAATATAGTTTAAATTTAAGCATGCAACCAACTGTTTCTATAGTGGGACGTCCGAATGTGGGTAAATCTACATTTTTTAACCGTTTAATTGGAAAAAGACAGGCTATTGTTCACGATTTTTCCGGAGTAACCCGTGATCGACATTACGGTGAAGCTTTTTGGAATGGTGTCACTTTCGATGTTATTGATACCGGGGGATATGTGCCTGATGATTCAGACGTCATGCTCGCAGGAATTCGTGAGCAGGTGCACATTGCAGTTGATGAATCAGACGTTATTCTTTTTGTGGTAGATACTGAAACCGGAATCACTGACCTTGATATTGCTGTGGCCGATATACTGCGGCAAAAGCAAAAAAAAGTGATTGTAGTAGCGAATAAAGCTGATAATGAAGAACGCCGTTGGAATGTTTCTGAGTTTTACCGGCTCGGATTCGATGATATTTTCCCGGTTTCATCTGTAAACGGCTCAGGTACGGGTGATTTACTCGATGCCGTGGTAAAAGTGCTGCCCGGATACGATGAGGAACCTAAAGTAGAATATCCTAAATTAGCTATCATTGGGCGGCCAAATGTAGGCAAAAGCAGTTTCGTAAACGCCCTGTTGCAGCACGAGAGAAGTATCGTAACCGATATCGCGGGGACTACAAGAGATGCTATTAACAGTATGCTTGAGTATAACGGCAAGAAATATATTTTGGTGGATACTGCCGGATTGCGCAGGCGCACGAAAGTTAAAGAAAACATTGAGTTTTACAGTACAGTGCGCTCCAATCGCAGCATCATGGAATGTGATGTGGCGGTATTAATTATCGACGCTGAACGTGGATTTGAAGCTCAGGATATACGGGTTTTGACCGAAGCTGAGCGCTTCAACAAGGGGATTGTGTTAGTTATCAATAAATGGGATTTAATTGAAAAGGAAACCAATACATTAAAGGAATATATAGCTGGTATTTACGACAGAATTAAAATGCTGAACTACATCCCCATTGTTAGCATATCTGCAAAGAATAAAAAGCGGATTCATAATGTAATTGATATTTGCGAAAAAGTGATTGAAAATCGCTCAAGGAAGATTTCTACCTCTGCATTGAATTCTTTTTTAGAAGATATTACCAATGAGCGCCCATTGCCATATGCCCGTGGTAAACAGCTTAAAATCAACTATATGGTGCAGGTAAAAAGTAAGCCTCCCGTATTTTCGTTCTTTATGAACTCGCCAAAGGAACTTCCCGCGCATTACAGGCGGTTTATAGAGAACAAACTTAGAGAAAAATACGATTTTGAAGGTGTGCCTATAACTATGGTATTTAAAAGGAAATAGTCGAAAAAAACGGCATCTCTCTTTTGAAGACATCACTCTATACTCGTATATTTCCTGATTGTAATATTTTTGAATTTTAATCGAAAACACAGCACTCAAACATGGCGGATTTAACGCAAAATCTCGACAAACCTGTAAGAAACGCACTGACAGAAAATCATGAAAATGAGCGTAAGTTGACAATTCTGGAGAAAATCTACCTCCCCGAGATATTTAAGGGCCTTTGGTACACACTAAAACAAATGTTTAAGCCAAAGGTTACTATGATGTACCCTGAAGAAAAGTGGGATCCGCCGGCAATTTTCAGAGGGCGTCCGGTACTTGTAGAAGATAATGGCAAGGAGCGCTGTGTTGCTTGCGGGCTGTGCGCCCGTGCTTGTCCACCGCTTGCCATTAGTATGCAGGCAGAAGAAACAGAGGATGAAAAAGAACGCTATCCGGCATTTTTCGAGATTAATATGCTTCGTTGCATCTATTGTGGCTTTTGTGAAGAGGTTTGCCCAGAGGAAGCTATTGTTATGTCTAAAGATTATGACCTTGTTTATCACTCAAGGGCAGAAGCTATTTATGGGAAAGACAAGCTACTTGTAGATAAAGAGGATTTAAAGGAACGATTAGACTTCCTCAAAGAATACAAAAATCGTCAATTTGGCCAATTCTGGAAGTTTCGCCAGGATAACAATATCCATTCCGTACGCGACAGAGATGAAGAGTGGGATACAGGATTGTCTCTCGTAGATTTACTTGAATCTAAAAAAGAAACTGACTAAAATTAGCTGAATAGACAGATAACCTATTTCTTATGGGATACACTGCTAAAGATGTTTCAAATACTATCGATGATGTATCCTATCTATTAGAAGAATTGGATGCTCTTGGGAGAGTTATAGACGCCGTTCCAGTAAGTGACCGGCCTACAGGAACAGATTCTGTCTATGATATGCTAGATCGAATTAAACATGCTCAGAATGCATATTATTTCCCGTTGGTTAAAAATTTATTTGCAAAACCAATCCCAAAAATTCAAATTCCCGATTACAATGAGTCTTTCAAGAGATCGGATAATTTTTTGACGGTTGAACAGCTTCTTACCGAAATTAAAGTTGAACGCCGCGAGTTGATAAACTTTCTTAACAAACTTCCACAAGAGGATTTTATTACAAAGGGAGAAGTAAATGGAGTTGAAGTTGCTATTATTGAACTAATGAATAATATGGTAGTATTTGAACGCTCGCAATTGAAAGAAGTAGCAGAACGTGTCCTTTCTATAGAGCCTCAACTGGGAAAAAGGGACTAATGGATTCACTGAGCATTATATTAAGCCTTGTATTATTATACGGTGGTATTCGGCTTCTATATTCTTTTGCCACTTTGGAATCTCAAAAACTACTAATGTTTGCGCTGGCATTAATCTTTTATTTTCTAAGTTCTCTTGTCTGGGTTGTTAGTTTTTTTCATGTTGACCAAAGTACGTTGTTCCTGATAACTGCCATATCAAGTTGGTTACAAGTAACTGGTGTTTCTTTTGCTCTATGCGGGCTTGCAATAGAAAACTGGGAAGACCGTCCGCCTGTAGCGCGATTTCCTTATGCATTAGCTTTTGCACCAGTATTGTTGATTCTGAGTTATGGATTCGTTTTTCAAACTGTTTTTTTAAAAGAACTCATTCTTGCACTTTATGAGGCTGGTGCTCTTTTTATAGGGTTAATGTTATTTATTTTGTTTACTGTAAAAAATGCCAATTATCTATATACAGTTATCGGAAATGCGTTACTTTTACTAAGTTTCGCTGTTTATTGGTTTCCCGGTGACCTGGTTGCAGATCAACCATGGATATGGCAGTTGATTGCTATTATCGCAATACCAATTATTGTTCAGGGGTATCTTTCTGCCACACGAAAAGTTTTACAAGAAAGAGAATCTGATTTTTAGTGTATTATTTAATCATCACAAAACAAGGAAAACATTATGAGTTTATCAATTGGACAAAAAGCACCTGACTTTACACTTAAAAACTCGGGTGGAGAAGACGTTTCTTTATCTGATTTTTCAGGTAAAAAAAATGTAGTAATCTTATTTTTCCCTCTGGCATTTTCTTCTGTTTGTACAGATGAATTGTGCCAGGTAAGAGACGATTACCAAAAGTTTGATTCTTTAGATGCACAGGTACTTGGTATCAGTGTAGATAGTTTTTTCACACTTAAGGAATTCAAAGAGTCGCAGAAGTATAATTTCCCGCTGTTGAGCGATTTCAACAAAACTACGGCAACAGCCTATGGTGCACTTTACGATGAGTTCTTTGGCATGAAAGGTGTAGCCAAAAGAAGCGCGTTCGTAATTGACAAAGAGGGCATAGTTCAATACGCAGAAGTACTTGAAAAGGCCTCCGACCTGCCAAATTTCGAAGAAATTAAGAGTGTCCTTTCAGGACTATAAAAGGCGAACTTAATTCTAATCAAGAACGATTCCTGCACTAACGTACGTTCAGTGCTTCCTCGCACTAACGGAATTAGGGCAGCGTCCCTGCGAGGCTACACCGGCAGGCAGCCCCGCTGCCGTGCGAGTGTAAAGTTGCTTACGAGCACCGTTGTCTTTACTACCCAAACCCTTAAGGTTTTAGAAACCTTGAGGGTTTCTACTTGGCGAGATTCTAAACTTATGGCGGGGAAGCCATATTAAACAAGGCGCTACGTAAGGCACAGCGTGTGTATCACAACAAATATTTTCCATCGATTTTACAGGAATGCTGCGCGATACATCAAAATCGAAACCTCGCCGTTATCTCAACATTTGGAAAAGTTCTGCGTCGGACGTTTCTTTCTGCTCGTTCGAAAAGGTCTCTGAATTCTTCGGGATAGACTGTGTATAATTTCTGACGGATGCCCTGCATTTGGTACCATCCGTTTACGAGAAGCTCATTTCTGCTATAAAGTGGAAGTCTCATTTGTACCATTGGCCCCCATTGAAAGGTTCTTTGCTGGCCGGGAGCAGACCTCGTTCGTTGTACTACAGAGCCGTCTTCTAAAACATCTTCGGCCACATTGGTTGCTCTTGGCAGAAAATCTAATTTCAGGTGATAACGCATCCCGACAGAAGTGATAAGTCCGCCTGAACGGTGCGTAACCATAGCTCTCGCATTATAGGTAATTAGCGTATCTGTGGGGATTTCGCGGAATTCATCCCATAAAAGCCTGCCAATACGTAATTCACTTCTTGAACCGGACAGCTCCAGCCACCATTCTCTTGCTACATTTATGTCGGCTTGTGTATTGATGGCAAATTCCCTCGAAACCTGATCATTTTTCGGCCTGCCGGGGACTTCAAAATCCTCTACGGTGTAGTTTGCCCTAACGAGCAACTGCTGCCGAATTTGAAGCCAGCTGAATGTATCCCAGGTGTATTCCGGCAATAATCTGATAGACTGTCTGCGGTTGTTTTCGATACTTCGTTCAGCGAACAAATACACCGTATGAACCGATTCGCCGGCCAGCGTAATTCTTGTCCTGAAAAACTCACTGAATCTATGTTCGTTCGACAAACGCCCCTGCAGAAAAAGTTCATCTCTGTCGTCTTTATTGATGGCAGGTGTATCGTAGTTCATGATGCTGATATTACCTGATACGGTTGTTGTATTTCGTGTACCAATCCAAATATTATTCACTGTAAATAGTTCAAAGCGAGTTTGGTCGAAGTTTGAGTTTTGCAGTATTTCTGTCCTCCGCCTTGCCTGATCATCGCTTAGGTCATCGGTGTTAATTAAGCGGGCATCCCGGCCACCGACGGTGTAGGCTAACCCCAGACTAAAACGTGAATTCTCGTATGGTAAAGTAGCCTGGAAGCGGAGGTTGAAAGATTGTCTGAGAATTCGGGTATCAAA
>SLDG01000216.1 GCA_007125355.1 Balneolales bacterium
AATCAGCATCCCGAAAACTGGCACAGAAAGGAGCCGAAAGGGATTCAGGTTTTGTGGATAACACCTCTGCGAGCACTGGCAAAAGACACTGAACAGGCACTGACAAAAATCACCACAGAAACGGGCTTAAATTGGAGCGTTCGAAGGCTGACAGGGGATACATCCCAAAGTATAAAACAAAAAATTAAAACCAAGCCACCGGCCTGTCTTATCACCACCCCCGAGAGTCTGCACATACTGATAGCGCGTAAAAATCACGAGTCGTATTTCAGGAACCTGAAGGCAGTAATAGTTGATGAATGGCATGAGCTGCTTTCCAGCAAGAGGGGAGTTTTGGCGGAACTTGGGCTTGCGAGGTTGCGGGCATTGAATCCCGATTTGAAAATATGGGGCGTTTCAGCAACTATTGGCAATATGAGTCAGGCGCTGGATGTGCTTACAGGAGACATCACACAGGAAAAGAAAACCATGGTTGTCTCTGATATGAAAAAGGAGACGGAAATCGCCACTATTATTCCGCCAAAAGTTGAATCGTACTCCTGGGCCGGACATATCGGTGTTCGTCTCATCCCGCAAATACTTCCTATAATTGAAAAAAGCCAAACCACTTTGTTGTTTACAAATACCAGAGCGCAGGCGGAAATCTGGTATAAGCAGTTGTTGGATGCTGACCCCAACCTGGCAGGACAAATAGCGCTGCACCACGGATCCCTCGATCCCGATATAAGAACCTGGGTTGAAGAGGCCATCCATAACGAGAGGCTGAAATTGGTTGTTTCGACCTCAAGCCTTGACCTCGGCGTAGATTTTAGTCCGGTAGAGACTGTGATACAAATTGGGAGCCCAAAAGGGGTTGCCCGTTTTTTGCAACGCGCGGGCAGAAGCGGACACAAACCCGGGGCGATCAGCCGGATATATTTTGTGCCCACGCATGCCATGGAAATCATCGAATCGGATGCGCTCCAATTAGCCATCAAGCGAAACTACATGGAAGAACGGTTGCCTTGTAACAAGCCACTGGATGTGCTTGTGCAATACCTGTGCACGCGAGCTGTCGGGGATGGATTTGATATCGAACAGGCTTGGAATGAAGTCCGGTCTGCCTATGCCTATAAAAATATGACGCGAGAAGAATTTGACTGGTGCATTTCTTTTATTACTGACGGCGGAAGCGCGTTGAAAAATTACGAAGAGTATAACAGGGTAATGCCCAATGAAAACGGGACATTGGTTCTGAGAGACCGCAGAAAAGCACGACGCCACCGGATGTCTATAGGAACCATAACCGCTGATCCGCATCTGAAGGTGAAATTTGTGAGCGGTGGTTTTATCGGAACTATTGAAGAGTCGTTCATCTCGAAACTCAGTAAAGGAGATACTTTCTTATTTGCCGGACGTTACCTTGATTTTGTACGGCTAAAAGAACTGACGGTTTATGTGAAAAAAAGTAAGAAGTCTAAAGGGGTGGTGAGCCGTTGGATGGGCGGACGTATGCAACTGAGTACACAACTATCTGAGATGATCAGGCTGAAAATTGAGGAAGCCAATCATGGTAGGTTCGAAACTACTGAAATGAAATCACTTGAGGGGCTTTTCAGAACCCAGCAAGAGCGTTCTGCGTTGCCGAAACATAATCAATTGTTGATAGAACAATTCAAATCCAGAGAGGGCTGGCATTTGTTTTTTTACCCCATCGAAGGGCGGATGGTACACGAGGGGATGGCTTCTTTGGTTGCCTACAGAATCGCTAAGGTTAAACCGATTTCTTTTTCGATGGCGATGAATGATTATGGGTTTGAGTTACTATCTGCTGATAAAGCACCTGTGGAAGAAGCCATAGAGCATGGGTTATTCAGTACAGAATATTTGGCTGAAGATATACATAAGAGCATAAATGCCGCCGAAATGGGGCGCCGGCATTTCAGGGAAATCGCAAGAATTTCTGGACTCATATTTCAGGGGTTTCCGGGAAGAAATGTCGGGGCAAAACACTTACAAGCCAGTGCGGGATTACTATTTGATGTGTTTCAAAAATATGATGAACAAAACCTTTTACTGAAGCAGACCTTTGATGAAATCATGGCCAATCAGCTTGAGTTAAAAAGGCTTACTGAGGTACTTGAACGCATATCAAATTTTAAAATAGTGATTACGCATCCCAACAAACCCACACCATTTGCATTTCCGATTATGGTTGACCGCCTGCGAGCAAAACTGACCTCAGAAAAACTCGAAGACCGCCTCAAACGTTTGAAATTACAACTCGATTGAAAATAAGAAACCGGGTCAATCGGTTTGGTATGCTTCCAGGTATTTATATCCACTGCCGGTATTGAAGAGTACAATTTGGTCGTTTTTATCTATTTCGCCGGACTTCAGTAATTTCAGGGTTGCAGCAAGACAGGCACCGCCCTCCGGAGCCGGAAAAATGCCGGTAAGCGCGGCCATTTCTCTGGAATAGCGCATCATTTCTTTATCGCTTACGGCAACAGCGGTTCCGTTACTTTTTCTTACAGCTTCCAGAATCAGGAAATCCCCAATAGCGGCTGGAACGCGTAATCCTGAGGCGCAAGTGTGGGCATTATCCCAGAAATCAGCGTGGGTTTTATCCTCCTGAAACGCCTTTACGATTGGGGCGCAACCTTCTGTCTGTACACTAACCATGCGAGGCCGTTTGACACCAATCCATCCCATAGATTCCATTTCATCGAAGGCTTTCCACATGCCAATAAGTCCGGTTCCGCCGCCCGTAGGATATACAATGACATCGGGCAGATTAAAATTCAGTTGTTCGGCAATTTCGTATCCCATGGTTTTTTTGCCCTCAATGCGGTAGGGTTCTTTTAGCGTGGAAACGTTAAACCAGCCTTCTTTTTCTTCTCTTTCGGCAACAATTTTGCCACAGTCGCTAATAAGGCCGTCAACCAGATTCAGATGAGCTCCTGAAGCTTCGCACTCCGTTTTAAAAGCTAAAGGTGTATCAGCAGGCATAAAAATGTGTGCCGGTACTCCCGCCAGTGCTGCATAAGAAGCAAGCGCGCCGCCGGCATTGCCAGCGGTTGGAATCGCAAATGACAATGACCCTCTCTGCAAAGCCGCATTGATGGCAGCCGCGAGTCCTCTTGCTTTAAAAGAGCCTGTGGGATTGACTGATTCATCTTTAATCAACAGGTTTTTAAAGCCAAACTTCTGCTCAATTCTGGATGCCCTTAGCAGTGGTGTGCCTCCTTCATTCAAAGTAACGAGCTTTTCCGCGCCTGGCCAGGGTAACACCTCAGCATAGCGCCACATATTCCACACCCTTAATTTTAACGATTCCAGAGTTAGCGTTTCAGATGCTTTTTGTAAATCGTAGCAGGCGAGCAGTGGTTTCCCGGCTTTACTCAGATTGTGGAGCTGATTGGCGTCGTATGTTTCGCCGGTTGCAGAGCATGTAAGATGTGTAAGAGATGATTTCATATTCTTTGTTTATTCCTGATTGGTCGATGTATAATAATGATATCACTC
This sequence comes from Balneolales bacterium, assembly GCA_007125355.1. Taxonomy (GTDB): domain Bacteria; phylum Bacteroidota; class Rhodothermia; order Balneolales; family Cyclonatronaceae; genus SLDG01. The sequence continues at coordinate 3,508 of SLDG01000216.1, forward strand.
GAAAAAGCCTGAAAGAAAGAATGAAATCATTTAAGAATGAAGCAAGAGATTTGAATGCAGGATTTTGTCATTTCGAACGCAGGCTATATATACATGGCAAGTAATTAGTTCACAGGCGAGAAGAGAGCCATCCCAAAGCATCCGAGAGAAATCTCCCAAGGTTGTATAAATTCTATGTTTGCCAAGGCCTGCTTTCGTAGGGACGTTACATGTAAAGTTCCTGCCATGATGCTTATATTGTTGATTTTATGAACTTTATACGTTTGGTGAGCTGCCTGTTTTTACGCTCATAGATCGCTACTTCTCAGTCGTATCCATAGCGTGGTACTGCACCTACGGCGCAGTTGGGTGGGTTGGAGGTGTTCTTTGTGTTACAAAGGTAATGATCCTACGGATCATAGATTTGTTACTTCAATCTCAGTCTTAACCTCAACCTTAGAAACCTTGGGAGATTTCTCGGGTACTCTTGCCTGAATATGATCTGGTACTTTATATCACTTTATCAAATCGTGGCGCCTATGTACCCTCGAAATGACATATTCAGACCCTCAACCTTTTAGCTTTCAGCTTCACCCTTTTTGCTTAGAACTCTCTCAACCTCAACCTTAAAACCTTGCCATTTTCAGTTGAAAAATATTTTTTTCTTACCTATTGCTATTTTTAAGTATAAACACTTTTTTACAAGCTAATTATTCCCCATACATTAATCATTAGTGCTATGCCAAAAACATCATATAATTACACCATAGGTATTGAAGAGGAGTATCAAATAGTTGACCCTGAAACAAGAGAACTTAGCTCTGGAATTGAGAATATACTCAAAGATGGGAAAGATGATTTGGGTAATCAGGTTACGGCAGAGTTAATGCAATGTCAGGTGGAGGTCGGTACGCCTATTTGCCACAGCTTGCAGGAAGCAAGGGAGCAAATTAAACATGTAAGGGGGGAGTTAGATCGCATTGCAAGAAAGCACGGCCTAAGAATTATGGCAGCCGGCACACACCCTTTTTCCAGATGGGAAGACCAACACCTGACCCAAAGAGAGCGATATTTTGGGCTTGAAATTGAAAATAAGGTTTTGGCACGTCAGCTGCTTATTTGCGGAATGCACATGCACATTGGTATTGAAGAACCGGATGCTCGGATCGACCTGATGAATCAGCTGAGCTATTTTTGTCCGCATTTGTTATGCCTATCTACAAGTTCGCCCTTTTGGATGGGAATGGATACAGGATTGAAATCGTACCGAAGTGTAATTTTCGAATGTTTGCCAAGAACGGGAATACCACCGGTTTTTCGATCATGGAATGATTATCAGGAATATCTCGATATCTCAGTCGAAACCAATTGCATAGACGAGCCAACAAAAATCCGATGGGATTTAAGGCCATCCCCAAAGTTCCCCACGCTGGAATTTCGTATTGCTGATGTTTGTACAAAAATAGACGAGGCCATTGCTGTTTGTGCCGTTAAAATAGCTTTGGTAGCTAAGTTGACTCGAATGCGCAGAAACAATCAGTCCTGGCGTATTTACAGGAATGAACTTATTCAGGAAAATAAGTTCAGGGCATTGCGGTACGGGCTTAAAGGGAAACTGCTTGATCTTGGCCGAAAAAGAGAAATAGAAGCCAAAAATCTTATTTTCGAATTATTAACATTTGTTGATGATGTAGTAGACGATCTTGGAGTTCGGGAGGAAATCAGCTATATACACAATATACTTGCCTATGGCAGTTCGGCAGACCGGCAGATTGAAAAGTTTAAAGAAACCGGCGATTTGAAGGCGGTGGTTGATATGTTAATAGATGAAACAGTAGAAGGTATTTAAACCTAACTATCCACTGGAAAATGCATCTCACTGATCGAAGCTGTTTCCGCTAAGCTAAACATTCCTTTGCAATACCAACAAGTTATGTTTGTGAATAAACCGGATTAAATTTCTTTTTCCATATTTTCCGAAAACCGGCTTTCAGGTAAAATTATAATTACTGTGGCTCCAACTCCGCTTCCGTTATTGCGAATTGTTATTTCTCCACCATGGGCATTTACAAGTTTTTTTGCAATAAACAACCCATAGCCGGTTGATTTCTCATTGCCTGTTGGTTTTGCAGAGAGTTTTGACTGTTCCTTAAATAGCTCAGAAAAATCCTCTTCCGCAAAACCAGGGCCTTCATCAGAAATCTGTATTATGATGGTATTTACATCTATCTGTGAATAAACCCTGACAGTTATTGCAGATTCATAAGGACTGTATTTTATAGCGTTTGAGATAACATTATCGAAAACCTCTTTGATCCTTACTACATCTCCTTCAATCCAATATGTATTTTGACTCGCATTTATTACAAGCGATTGATTCTTACTTTTCAGGTGTGGTAGAAACTGATTTTTGGTTTCATTCAGTACCGATACAACTTCTACCGGTGCTGTTTTTAAATCCATATCATCAATATTTTTTGCTGACGATGCCATCATTGCCTGAATGATATCAGTCATTTTTAGTGAGATATCATGTATTACAGATGAGTATTCTTTCATCACTTCAGGATCATCTTCAATTTTTATTAAATCAGCATAACCGGTAATTGCAGAAAGGGGAGAGCGTAAATCATGCGCTGTCATTTTTAGTAACTGCAATTTAATTTCGTTTGCGTGTTGCAGTTTGGTAGTTTGTTCAGTGAGCTTTTTAGTTCTTGCTTCAACTGTTCTTTTAAGTAAATCGGTTTGTTGATATAGTTTTTTCCATCTGTATTTAAGTGCTCCATACATCAGGGTAATAAAAATCAGAAGATAAATCAGGTAAGCCGCTAAAGACCTGTGGAAAGGAGGCAAAATTGTGAAGGTCAGAAGTGGTTGGGTTACGACTTGCCCTAATGCATTACTTGCTCTTACATGCAGGGTGTAATTCCCTTCTCTCAAGTTTATATATTCTTTAAATGGCGATTTGGATGGTATACTGAAATCATCTTCTGCACCCTCTAAATAAAACTGATATTGCACATTTTGTGAAGTTGAAAAATTTGTTCCTGCACGAAAAGAAATGCTATTTTTACTGTAATCGAGTACAAGTTGAGAATCTTTGAATGAATATGTTAAGAAATCAAGGCCAAAACCATCCTGAAGAGTGGCTTTTTGCAGAAAGAGCTTGAATTGATTCTTTAATGAATTATGCGGGATACCGGATTTTAGTAAATGTATCCTTTCTGGCGTTAATAACAGTGCACTTCCTTCTTTGAAATAGGGCCTTAATTGACTGGCAGATGCTATTATTGGGCTGCCTATTGCAATGGAATTACTGGCACTTTTTTGTTTATTAAAAAAGCCCGCAAGAGTAAAAGCGGGTTCATTGGTTCTTAGAAACCAAATATTGTCTAAACCATCATAACTAAGGTCGGTATATGTCCATTCCTGTTCTGCTATTAAATCAGAGTTG
>SLDG01000138.1 GCA_007125355.1 Balneolales bacterium
AGGAGCAACTGTCCTTTTTCCAGTTGCTTTATGTCATCTTCCAGCAAATCCGGGTCAATAGGATCAATAATCTTTTCATAGCTACTTTTCTTTTCAGCACTTTGTCCGGATTTTGCATCATATTCCCCGTCGCTGGATTTCTCAAAAGATTGGAGCAGATAAGTGCGTTGTCTCAAATAGTGAGTTAGTTCAGCTTCAGTTTCAAAACTGTTTATTTTATTCTTATTTATCACTTTACCGACTGAAACACGAATTGTACTATCAGTTTTGTTAGAAAATTGACGAGGCAACAATAAAGTTCTTAGCATCGGATGTATTAACCCTGCAGTCTGAAAAACAGTACCGTTATGGCCACTAAAATACATCGGAAGCGCCGGACTATTTGTCTTTTTGATGATTCGACTGATGTGATTACTCCACTCAGGGTCAACAATATCATGGTTTTTCCAGGTTCTGTGAGATACTGTTCCGGCCGGAAATATACCTAAGGCTCCGCCATTGTTTAAATGATCAATCGTTTGCTTCATTGCCTGAAGATTCTCACGCGCAGCCTCTTTTGTATCAAACGGATTTACGAAAATAAAAATGTCGCGCAACTCGGGTATTCTTTCAAGCATTTTATTGGCCATAATTTTTACGTCCGGCCTCACTTTCTTAAGTATAGCGCCCATAATTACCCCCTCAATTCCGCCGAAAGGGTGGTTGGCAACTACTACTACATTACCCTCTTTAGGAATTCGCTCTAAACAACGCAGATCAAAATCCAGCTTAATGTTCATCACATCCAGCAACTTTTGGCTGAAATGATCATCAGTGTTCAGCTTTTTACCATTCTGATGAATTTTATTTAGATTTTTAAAGTCAAGAACCTTTTCTACAGGAGCTTTAAAAATGGTCAGCAGTCCTTTTGCTAGTGGGTTTTCCACTTCAAAATCGACCTTAAAAACCTTATCACTATCTTGATTTACAGGCATGCTCTGTATTAATTTTCAAAAATTTGAATGATTTCCGTTCGCTTCTGTTCATGAACAAGTCTGGTTGTTAAACTACTTGTCATAAAAGAAATAATATACTTCAAATAGTTCAATCCATTTAGCCCGAAACATAATTCCTACACTATAACTAAATTTTATAAAATATAAAATTAGAAATCTTCATTTAAGCTCTATTTTTATACATTAAACACCTTAAGCAGGTCAGTTCGCCATCGAGATGACAGATATGAAACAGATAATTGCAAATACTGATCAGATTGCTGTATTTTTGGTGATAGTGAAATGAGTTTTCATATTATTCGGAATAATCAAAAAATGTCAATGGCATACCCACAATTCGTTATGCAACAGAACCCGTTTGATGAAACAGGTACAGAAAAAGATGCCTCTGTTTTATTTGATGAAGAAGTTACAGAGCCACCCAAATTTAAAGTATGGTTATTGAACGATGATTACACCACTTTTGATTTTGTAGTGAAAGTACTTGTTACCGTATTCAAGAAATCAATAGAAGAAGCCGTGCAGATTACAAGCGATGTACACCACAAAGGCAAAGGTATTTGTGGGATTTACACTAAAGAAATTGCAGAAACCAAAGTAGCCCTTGTCGAAAACATGAGCCAAGTTGCAGGTTACCCACTGAAATGTGAAATGGAGCAAGAATGATAAATAAATCTCTGGACAGAGTTCTCAAAAACACATTTATGATAGCTAAAACGCATAATCACGCGTATGTTAGCTTAGAGCATCTGTTGCAATCTATCCTCAAAGACACAGAGGGAGCGCGTATTTTAAGAGCAAGTGGAGCTGATCTAAACGATCTGAATAAAGACATAAACGATTTTTATGCTCAACTTGAGAAAAATGACCACCCCGATGATGACCCATTGCACACTATCAGTTTTAAACGTGCACTGCAAAAAGCATTGGTGCACGCACGCTCGGCTGATAAACAGGAAGTAACTATCGGGGATATTATAGTTATGATTTTTGAGGAAGATGAAAGCCATGCATGCTTTTTCATGAAAAAACAAGGCATAAACCGAATTGATGTGCTAAATTATATATCTCATGGCATTTCAAAACCAGGTTTCGATGATGATTTGTCTCCATCTGAACCTGTCTCTGAACCACAAAGTGACACAAAAGATGCTGATAGCGATTTAAATTCCAAGTCTCGTGTAAAACAATCAAGCCCACTCAAGCAGTTCACCGAAAACTGGACAGATTTAGCTCGTGCCGGCAATTTCGATAAGGTAATCGGAAGAGAGCTCGAAATTCAAAGAACCATCGAAATTCTATGTCGCAGGTACAAGAATAATCCAATTTATGTGGGAGATCCCGGTGTCGGGAAAACAGCCATTACCAAAGGGCTTGCTCAAAGAATTGCCGAGGGTATCATTCCAGACAGGCTTAAAGACCACACTATATACAGCCTTGACCTTGGCTCGCTCGTTGCCGGTACTCGCTACCGCGGTGATTTTGAAGCCCGTCTAAAAGCTGTTTTAAAAGAGTTACAAAAAGAGGAAAAGATTATCCTATTTATTGATGAAATCCACACTATAATAGGTGCCGGAGCCGCGGGTTCAAGCACTATGGATGCCGCAAATATGCTAAAACCCCTATTAGCAGACGGCAAAATAAGGTGCATCGGCGCAACCACTTTTGAAGAGTATAAATCTTACTTTGAGAAAGACCGTGCCCTATCGCGCAGATTTCAAAAAATTGAAATTATTGAACCTTCTGTAGATACGACTATTCGAATTCTGGAGGGATTAAAACCGGTATTTGAGACGCACCACGGGCTTAAGTACCAACCGAGTGCTCTTGAGTCGGCTGCGAGACTTTCTGCTCGTTACATGAACGACAGACGCTTGCCTGATAAAGCTGTAGACATTATCGACGAGGTGGGCGCACAGGTTTCGCTTGGTGACCCGAATCGAAAAACGGTCACTCCTCGAGATATAGAAACCCTCATTTCTAAAATTGCCCGTATTCCGGTTCAGGCTATTTCTTCTGCTGAAAAAGAGAGCCTCAAAGACCTCGACAAAAACATTAACAACAAAATTTTTGGCCAGGAAAAAGCAGTCAATTCAGTCGTAACAGCAATTAAACGGCATCGCGCCGGGCTCGGCAATGAGCAAAAGCCAATTGCTTCTTTTCTCTTTAGTGGGCCAACCGGGGTTGGCAAAACTGAACTTTGCCGAATTCTCTCGAAGGAGCTTGGCATAGAGCTTGTCCGTTTTGATATGAGTGAGTATATGGAAAAGCACACTGTTTCCAGACTTATAGGAGCTCCGGCCGGTTATGTTGGCTTTGAACAGGGTGGTTTGCTAACAGATGCTGTAAGAAGAAACCCAAACTGTGTGTTGCTGCTTGATGAAATTGAGAAAGCTCATCACGACATTTTCAATATTCTTTTACAGATTATGGATTATGCCACATTAACAGATAATACCGGCAGAAAAGCGGATTTCAGAAATGTACTTTTAATCATGACCTCAAATCTTGGCTCGCGCGAAATGAGTAGCAGCCAAATAGGATTTGCCGGAGGTGGAATAAATCAAAAAGGAAATCCTGACAAAGCAATACAGAATCATTTTTCGCCTGAATTCAGAAACAGACTCGATAGTACAATAATTTTTAATCATTTAGATGAATCTGTGGTTATGCAAATTGTACATAAACAAATTAAAGAGTTAAATGTATCTCTTAAGGAGAAAAAAGTTTATCTGAAAGCAAATGAAAAAGCACTTAAATGGCTTTCAGAAAACGGCTATGACCCAGCCTATGGGGCCAGGCCAATGACAAGATTGATCCAAGAAAAAATAAAGGATAAACTGGTTGATGAAATGCTATTTGGCCAACTACAAAGTGGTGGTACTGTAGAAGTGAGTGCTAAAAATAACGAACTTGAATTTTCGTTTTCGAAGCTTGACTAATTTTCTCAAAGACCTGCCAGGCTTTTTAATTTGCTGTTGCAGTTTATTAATTTATGATCTTAAGAAACTTGCAATTCTGTCTTATGTAGCACCAAAACCGTGTGATCACTAATAATCTTTGATGACCTCCTGCGCCTGCCGTTCGAATATTTTGATGATTTCAGATGGATTTTCGACCCTTCCTGTATCTGCAGCAAGGCCAAGCATCACTTTGTTATTATAGCTGATAAGGCTGATACCTAACCCCAGTTTACCGGATTTTGGTACCCAAAACATAATCTCTTTCATAGAAGAACCGGCAATAAAGAGTTCTTTTCTTGGCCCCGGTACATTGGTAATTACTGCACTGCATTTACTACTAAGGAAATCCACCACAAATTCCTTAAACGTTTCCGGGGCTCTGCCGAGGAGTGCCAAAACGCCATAAGCAACAAGGGCTTCTCTTGAGTTTTTGATATTTCTCATTTGTTTTTGGATGTTTCGAAGGCGCATCACTGAATCTTCTTCGCCTATGGGCAGAGTAAGAAAAATGAGGCCAAATTTATTCCCAAGTTTATCAGTATCGGTTTTCTTTCGGAGATTGACCGGCAGGATGATTCTTATGTTAGCATGTTTATTCAGCTGATCTAAATCAAGCAGATATTCTCTGAGCGCATTGCAAGTAAACCACAAAAGCAAATCATTAATGGTAGCATTATAATCCGCTGCGCACTTTTTTATCTTATCAAGAGGTAACGCTTTTGACCAAGCCGCTTTTTTACGAATTTGTAATGGGCCTTTCACCTGTGTCGCGGTATCAGATGGCATCGTCAGGAATTTTGCGAGTGAATTAAATACCATTTTAGCTTCACTGAACAAGAATTGCAATCCGGAACGGAAGCCTTTTTCATGATTTCTGTCACGCGCGGGGTATTCGGAGGCAGGATCGAAAAATGGGCCATCGGGGCGTATTGTGGCCAATGAGAGCAGAATACTTACAAGCGCAATACCATCTGCAATTGCATGATGTAATTTAGCAACTATGGCACTGCCTCTGCTGGTTTCCGGAATTAAGTAAAGTTCCCATAAGGGTTTCCCAAAATCCATACTTTGACTCATTAAATCGCCGATAAACGAATCTAATTCAGTTGTTTTATACTCGCTCTGTAAATCGAATTCAAAAACGTGGTTTCGGATATCAAAACTTTTGTCTTCTACCCAGCATGGTGTTTCCCCCATCCAAATAATTTTCTTTTTAAACCGGTCATAAACGAGCAGCCTTTCTTTGAGAACATCCAACAATTTATCGAAATCAGGAGCAGGTTCAAGGTAGATAACACCGGTAATGGTCATCTGATTTTTTTCACGCTCCATTCTGAGCCATGCCGTATCTACAGCACTCATAAGCTCAGGAATTTCTTCAAGTTTATTTATGGATTTGGCCAATTTGTAGTAGGTCGAGTATTTTTTGTTCGAAATCTATTTATTCATAAAAACAATTTCAGCCCTGATGATTCACCAAGAAATTATCTATTGCCATGAATAATTCGTGTTAATCATAAGCAAGCTATAGACATTACATAGTACATAAAATTTTTATCTATGTATAGCTCTGTTGTCAAAAAAATCAAGCCGCCGCTTCATTAGCAGGAATCATTATTTTTACTTCTGTGCCATTAACTGAGTTAAATGTAATGGTTGCGTCCAGCTGTTCAATTAGCCCTTTAATCAACGTCATACCAAGCGTTTCTGAACCCATTCCGGAAAAATTATCAGGCAACCCAACTCCATCATCCTTTATAATGATTTCATGGTAGTTTTTTTCTCTTTTAAGTGTAATTTGCAATGTGCCGATTGTGTCATCCTTGCTATAAGCATGCTTAATTACGTTCATAAGCAGTTCATTAATTATTAAGCCAGCAGGAATAGCTTGATTGATACTAAGATGTATTTCGTCTATTAAATTGAACTCCGGTATAATTTTAATTCGATTAGTTTCATGAGTTTCAAGTACAGAATTTGCAAGCTTTTTAATATAATAGCCCATTTCGAGAGAAGCATATGTGTGAGCCTGATAGAGCAACTCATGAATTAATGCAATAGATTTAATTCTTTGGGTCATTGTTTCCAACACTTCTACATAGCTGGATTTACCATCGGCAGACTGCAACATTAAAAGGCTGGAAATTATTGCAAGGTTATTTTTTACTCTATGGTGTATTTCTGCAAGAAGTATTTCCTTTTCTTTTATTGACAGCTTCAAGTCTTTTTCTATTGATACTCTCTTGGAGATATCGTGTAAAATAACACCTTTTTTCGAGCTTTTAGTTGAGTCGTTAAAAGGGAAACAGACCAATTCAACCAGCAGGTCGCTGCCATCAGGCCTTATAATTGATATAGCATCAACAATCTGGCCTGCTTTTGTATTTTCATCAAAGTGTTTCCGGAACTCATCCTCGATTAAAAAATCAGAAAGCAAACATCCTTTTATTTGGCTGCAAGAAGATTTCAGTATTTTTTGAGATTGAGGATTACATTCCAGAATTTTCAAATTGCTATCTATGATAAGTATTCCTACCGTACTATATTCGAAAAGCTGCTTAAAGCGATGAATATGTGTTATGGCTTTATTCTTATTCTCTTCAATTTCTTTCTTAAATCTACTAATGAGTGTGTATAAGATTAATGCTGTTGCAGAAACAAAAAACAGGCCTTTCAGGTTTTGAAAAAGCTTATACTGAATTACATCTTCAGAGACATTAAGCACAATTTTGTCACTTACCAAAACCCAAATGCCCCCTAAAACCAAATAGATAAGTGTTATTTTTAAAGTTGATAAAGAGAACAGTCTACCCATAAATTCCTCAAAATTATACAGTGCTATCCTGAACTTCAACTTTAAAGCTCAGAAAAATAAAAACAGCTCCTACTGCTTAGCTTTAACCATAAGCATAGTGGCATCATCCTGAGCTTCAGTAATCTCAGAAGTTGCAAAAACGGCATTAACAATTTTCTCGGCAGAAATTTTTTCTATATCTTTGAACGATTTCAACGTGTTTTTCAGGGTTTCAAATCCTTCAAGCATCCCGGCTGCACTGCGAGCTTCCATTATGCCATCTGTAGCTGCAAACAAACAATCACCGGGTTTCATGTCAATAGATAGTTCATCAAACTCGCTGTCAAGTTTAAGTCCAAGCAGAGGAGAATCAGTCTGAATTTGCTTTATCTCATTTTTTTCGTAATCGCAATATATCAGTGGATATTGCAAGGCATTACCAATCTTAATATTTAAATTTCCCCTGTTTATGCAAATTATGGTGAGTGCACAAATAGATTCGCTTATTTGTTCATCTCTGTATATGGCTTTATTCAGCCTTCTCAGAATTTCAGCTGGCCTGATATCGGTAATCATATCAGATGCTATGCTTCTAACCGTAGAGCGAATATACCCGGCATACGCGTGCGCAAAAACCCAGGCTTTCCATCGTTTACCCATTACATCCCCCATTATTATTAAAACCTGATCATCTAATGGAATGTAATCTATGAAATCTCCACCGGGAACATCTTCAAAATTTTTCTGGTAATGGTCAATGATATACTTCTTCATTTCCGGTGGCTTAGGTGGCTTAAGTAGTACACCGGTTGCTTTAGAAGCAGTATCAAGTTCACCAACAATTTTCTTTTTAAAATCAGTTCTTTTTCTGAGCGCATTTTTCAGCTTAGATGCTACCACTTTAGCACCGTCAGTCTTTGGTATAAAATCTTCGGCTCCGAGTGCCAAGCCCCGAATGATATTTTCTTCATTATCAAAGGCAGTTAGAAAAAGAAATGGTATTTCATTCCACTCATCATTTTTTATAATTTCTTCCCTGAACGTAAAACCATCCATTTCGGGCATCATAATATCACAGACGATGGCATCCGGCGTTTCTTTCTTAAGTACCTCTATTGCCTCCACACCGTTTTCAGCTTTTAAAACAGTATACCCTTCGCGTTTTAGGCTAAACCCAAACAAAGCCTGCATAGCCGGTTCATCTTCAACAAGTAATATTTTTGTATTATCAGAACTCACTATGCTAATTAATTAATCTTCTTCGGGTTTACTGAAACTTTCTATTGCTTCATTTTGGTCTTCGTAAATCCTGAAAATATTGTAGAGCCTTGTCAACTCGAACATAGTTTTTACGGGCTGTTGAAATCCAACAAGCCGCAAATCCCCTCCTGCTTTTATGGCATGCTTTAAGCCGGTAACCAATGATCCTAAGAAGTTGCTATCCACAAACGTGAGCTCGTGCATATCAATAACAATATTTGGAAACCCTGCCTCTATTTCTTTATCAATTGCATCTTTTACGGCACTTGCATCTTTTACAGTTCCGCGCTCTGACTTAATTGAGATAATAGATATACTTTTCTTATGCGAAACGAGGTAGTCCATACTATTTTTACTTTTTTAATAAAGATTTAATTATTCCAATATAACCCTAAAAACACGTCAGTTGCAACTAAATTCACGACTTTTAAGGTGGGGCAGAATCTGATTACAAGGCACATTGTATATTTATCTTTTTGAAGTTTGATGAGCTGATTAAAATTTTGTCTTTAGAGTATAGATGATAAATATGAAATGATTTTCCAGACAAGATTGCGTTGCTTATCTTAGTTAGGATTTACGGTTCGTATACCAAAAAATAATGAATAAATAATTTTAAGTATTAGATTACAAGAAAGTCCCCATTAAATAAAATCCTGGCATAATATTTCAACATATGGCTACTATTTCTGAAAATCTTATAACAGCTGCCGAATCTCACGGTATTTCTAAAAAAGAACTGGAAAGACAAATTGCTTTATTCGTAGAAGGTGTTCCATTCATTAAACTGGACAGGCCTGCCACCGTTGGCGATGGAATCTTGAAACCGGATCAACATGAAATAGAGGATCTGATGAATAAATACAAACAATCTTTGAGTTCACTGAGTGTTTTAAAGTTTGTTCCTGCTTCGGGGGCAGCATCACGAATGTTCAGAGATTTAGAAGCCATGCTTAATAATCATGAAACTATTTCTTTTGAACAATTAGATTCTGAAACGACTGAAGCCCAGTTCACTAAAATATTTGTAGAAAACCTGCAACATTTTGCGTTTTTCGCCAAATTGAAAGAAGTGCTTGCAAAAGACAATTATTCATTAGAAAAATTACTGCATGAAGGCAATTTCAAACCAATTTTAGATTATACTCTAACCGAAAAGGGGTTGAACTATGCATCAATGCCAAAAGCTTTGATAGAATTTCATTCTTACAATGGTGAATCAAGAAATGCGATGGAAGAGCATTTCCACGAAAGTCTGCTTTTTGCGAAAAACGAATCCGGGGCTGTGCGAATTCATTTTACTATATCGCCGGAATTTGAGGAAAAAACCAGACAGGAAATTGACGCGATTGTATCAAGATTGCAAACAGGAGCAATATCCTTTGATGTTTCATTATCTTTTCAGCAAAGCTCAACTGACACTATTGCTGTAACTCCAGACAACGAGCCATTTAAAGATGATGCCGGTAATTTTGTTTTCAGGCCCGGGGGGCATGGTGCCCTGCTTAATAACTTAAACAAACTTGATGCAGACATTGTCTTCATAAAAAACATAGATAATATAGTACCGGATTATCTTAAAAACATTACAGCGAAATGGAAACAGGTAATTGGCGGATACCTTGTAGATTTAAAAGAAAATGTACACCGGTTTCTTAATGACATTGATGCCGGAAGTGCAAATTATGATGAAATTAAAGCATTCTGCCGGGATAAGCTAAAATTGCTGCCGCCCTCAGTTGATGATAATCCAAACGATTATTACAGAAACATGCTTAACCGGCCAATTAGAGTGTGCGGTATGGTTCGGAACGAAGGTGAGCCCGGAGGTGGCCCATTTTGGGTACATGAGTCCAATGGGCGCATAAGTTTGCAGATTGTGGAATCATCGCAAATTGATATAAATAACAATACTCAGAAAAAAATTCTTGAGCAATCAACACATTTTAATCCGGTGGATTTAGTATGCCTTTTAACCGATTACAAAGGAAAACCTTTCGTCCTTGACAAGTTTTCTAATCCGAAAACTGCATTTATAGCTGAAAAATCAAAGGACGGCAAGAAATTGAAAGCACTTGAGCGTCCGGGTTTGTGGAATGGGGCTATGGAAAACTGGATTACGCTCTTTGTAGAAGTACCGATTGAAACCTTTAATCCCGTCAAAACGGTAAATGATTTATTAAGACCGCAACATCAACCAGAAAAATAGTTTCAACCTCTGGAATACAAAGTGGTTTAAAGAATAAGAACTATCTCGGTTGGAGAAGTGCGTAACTCCAAACAAAGAAAAATGTTGAAAAACCAATCATCAGTAACGCTATGATATCTGATACTGTTACCCCATCATATGAACTGAAGTAAATGATGGTCGGCCCTTTTATAAATTCCGGATCAAGAACGATGATAAAAATAGCAGCGAGGATAATCCCCATACCAAGGAAAATGAGCACAATGGCAGAAAAAAAATCTCTTTTTTTCTTCATTTTTATAGTATCCTCACTTGAAAAGTTTGCCCTTTCAAGTAAATCTATGATGGTATCAAGTTGTTCACGATCACTTTGCCTTCCAGAAGCCGCTTGTTTTATCTCTTTAACAATTTTCCTCTTGTTAACCTTGTTTTTATAATCTACGGCGTCATCGCTGGTCAGTTCAGACTGATTTAACAATTTTAGTGCTTCATCAAGTGCACGTTCTCTTCCAATATCAGTGTGCATCTTTATTCGGAATGAATCAAAATTATTGTTGCTAAAATGTGACATTAGTCTTTTTTATTAAGACGATAATTGAGTAACTGCTTCAATATAAAGATTTTTTAATATTCAAGCAAAAACATACTGTCCTTTTTATCAGTAATTTATCTCGAAGTGGCAATTATCGCTTAACAAGGATCATTCACCAAAGCATGCCCCGACTAATTCGGGGAATTTTCTTGTTAGCAAGGCGAAGAGGGCAATTAGTGTAATTTGTCGATATTTATTAGGTTTATTTGTTGAAGGTTAAAAGTTGAAAGTTACTTCGAATCAACCTTCAACTTTCAACAGCGTAGCACTTCAACCTTTGATTTACCCTAATTTCAGTGAATACAGTATTTATCTGCATCAATAGTTAATACAGGCTTACACCTTTTATTTCATTATATCAAGAATAATTCGGCTTAACAAATGCTTTGTCTTATTACAAATTAATTCACACAGATGTAGAGCGTACCTTTAGAATCGAATATACAAATGTAGAAGTCTATTTATTTTGTTTCTGGAAAGTTGGATCAGGATCTACAGATAACGTTGGAACTGGCTCAGGAAGCTGATCAGGTTCACTTACCGGTGGATTTTCAGGCCCCAATCCCATAGGTGGCAAACTATCCTCAGGGACTCTGGCAAGAGCGTCATCTTTTGGGCCAGATGGTTGATCTCCGAGTGTGCCATAGAGTGGGTCAATTTTGTACAGGTTAGCTACAACAGCTATAGCAAAAAGGAAAACCACGTTATTTGGCGGAGACGTAATAGACTCCTGTGGAAAGTTTCCAACAATTAGCGATACAATAACAATTAACATTGTAAGCTGTATGTTTTTTATAGCCGGGTGTCGAATATAAAAGTAGTGTTTTATGCCCACATACAGGGCTATTAAGAGGAATATGGTGTAAATCACCAGTCCAATCCAGCCCATCTCTACGGCAATACGAACGAAGCCACTATCGGGCGGGAACTGAGACAATGGGTTTTCAGGCGAGAATCGTTGTCCCCACAAACCGGTACTTCCCAAACCACCACCGAGTGGGTTATTTTGGATAAAAGGCTTGATAAATGCGAGATTTTCTTGTCTTACCTGGAAAGAAGCATCATCTTCCGGTTCAAAAGCACTTTGAAACCTTTGAATAGTAAGGTTATCTGTGGGCATATTAATTACAAACAAAAGTGCAGCACCTAATATGGCTCCTGCGACAACCGTTTTAAGGCTTAATCGCGTTAGTACATAAAAAGCTGCAGCTACAGGAGGCAACAAATAGGCAGCTCTTGTACCAGAGAAAAGCATACTGTGAAATAAAGGGAAAATCGAAAGTATAAGCAGTACCTTTACCCACCGCGGATAAGGTCCCAGAGCCAAAATGGCGCACGCTATTCCAGTATAAGACATAATAAAGCCAAATACCATTGGATCAGAGAAAAATGACCACTTTCTTATAGTACCAAACTGCAACAGCCTGTTAAACATTTCTTCATCTGATGCGAGCCAGGCAAACTCAAATCCCCTTAGCCCCACATACTCCTGAATATACGCGTATAGTGCCCCCAACACTCCAATTACAAGCCACATTCCTATCATGGCATAAACAAAACGCAGATCGTCTAAGGTGTAAGCTAACACGTAGTAGAAAAGGGTAATAAACGCGAAGCTTCTTACTGTATATAACCATGCCAAACGAGAAGCTGCATTCGGGTTAAACAGCTGAAATACGTTATATGCTACCCAAAAAGCAATAGCAATACCAACAGCCGAGAAAAAGACACTATAATCCCTTGATCGGGCAACCTGTATGAGCAGTCCAAAAATTAAAGCAACTGAAACAGCATCCAGCAAAATACCCACAGGAACCTGTTCAATAAATCTTTTTACACCAAGAATGGTAAACGCGAAAAAGAAAAGGGCAAGAGAACCAATTTTTATATTAAGAACAAATAAAATAAGAAAGGGTATTCCGACCGCAGCAGCTACTGCAAGTGCACCTACCAATAAACCGCCAATACCAATGATGAGCCCCATTGATACTGCGAGCAGTATAACCAGAGCATAGCCAGCGGGAGATGACAACTTCTGCTCAACAGCGCTGTTTTGAAAAAACGCTCTTTTACGAGTTGTTAATCCTGTATTGTATGTTTGGCCTGGCATATTATTGTATTATTCTGTGATGATCTTAAATCTGATCAAAAAGGTAAATTTCTAAAATATCACTCTGAAAAAGATGTAAATAACCAATCCTAATGTAGCAGCCATGGTAACTCTCATTCTAATCAAGTCAATTGCAGAAATTCGGCCGGACTCGGTTTTAATCTGCCTTTTTCCATCTTGATATTCATGTTTTGGCTCGACAATCATAGCTGTCTGCTGATTAGTGGTTCTGTAGTATTCTTATCTTATTCCGGCAAATTACCGGCTTCGGATATACCGAAGCCGGCTGTTTTACCACTATTAATTTACGACTTTGTCGATGTATCTGACTTAGTAGAACTTGTAGATGTAGTGCGCTTAGAGACTTTAGTCGTTCTTTTTCTGGTAGCCGCACGGTCTTCATCTACTTCACCATAGAAATCACTTAGATTTTCAAGGTGTACTTTGTTCATTACAATACCCATGAATTTAACGTCAGGCAGGCGAGTAAGGAACTTGATAGCGTTGTTATCGGAGTTGCCGATTACGGTATCAGCATCAACTACCATCAACGAAGCATCTGCATGGTGTACAATTTCGCGACCGATATTTGAGCGAATAAGTGCAGTTGCATCCATTAAGATGTAATCGTAATACTGCTCAAAGTATGCAATTCTTTCCTCGATATTGTCCTGGGTAGTAATTTCAAGAGGAGTACGAATGTCGTTTTCGCAACCTAATACATCAATGAACTTACTGTCTGTCTTCGTAACAGCTTCAGATGCGCTGATTTTTCCAGCTAAATACTGTTGCAAAGCGGGTTTTGCACCAAGTTGCTGCGTGAGCGTTTGATTTCTGCTCTGGAAATCTATGAGCAGGATACGCTTGCCGGCTCTTGCAAGAGAAAACCCAAGGAATAGCGAAAGGAATGACTTACCTGCACTGGCCTGAGTACTCGTTACAAGCAGCCTCTTGCCAGGCATGTGCTTCATCAGATACAAGCGTAGCTGTCTAATTAAATCAAGTGCAGCTTGTTCTTTGAAAGTCAGATTACTTGATGTAAACAATTTCGGCAAGTCGA
The DNA here is from genome assembly GCA_007125355.1 of Balneolales bacterium. Taxonomy (GTDB): domain Bacteria; phylum Bacteroidota; class Rhodothermia; order Balneolales; family Cyclonatronaceae; genus SLDG01. Next base: position 13,963 of record SLDG01000138.1, read on the forward strand.
ATATATTGTCATCAAATATTGGTATTCCACTGATTACAGGTTGACCCGTTAGGTTTGCGATATCCATTGGGGTTTGTGCCCTGGTATTGAAGTATTCAAGAGCGAAAATTGCCAATAAAGTGAAGACAAAAGCTACCAAGCCGGCAATCAATACGATCAACCATCTTTTAGTTGGCATTGGGTCTTCGCTGGCAAAAGCGCGCTCAATCATTTCCATCATAGCACCTACTCTGATAGCAGCAGAAGCAAGACGCGCCTCATTAAGTTTATTCAGTAGCGTGATGTACTCCTGACGAGCTGTGTCAATATCGCGCTCCAAAGATTCGAACCTTGCACGTCTGCGAGCAAATTCGGTGGTAATATCTTCCATTCTTGCAATTTCTTCGTCATAAATACGAATTGCCTCTCTGGAGATCTCACGATCATTCATTATCTCGAATTTTCTGGTAACCAGATCCTGACGAGCAATTCTCGGATTTACGAAAGCACGCTCATTAATTCTGTTAATGATATGCTCTATCCGAATGTTGCTTTGTCTTGCTGAATCTGCATAAGCATCAGCTAAAGCCATTCTATTGTTAGACCTTGCCCTTATTTCTTGCCTTCTGTGTTCAGCAAGTTCTCTTCTCGCTCTGGTGAGGTCGTTATTCAACCCGGAAACCGCAGCTTCTCTAAAATGAGTTGAGCCACCACCAAGTACTCTTTGAAGTGTATCCTGAATAGATTCAAATGCACGTACATTTCTGATTTCATCAGCACGCTTTAGTTCAAGCTCCATCAGCTGAATAGACACCTGCTTAGCCTGCTCATAAAGGTTTGAAATTCGATTCTCAACTGTAAACTGTTCAAGTTCACGTACCAATCTGTCCAGAACATCACGGCGTGCTTCTGCCTGATCTACATAGAAACCAATGGACGTATCCAGCCTTTGTGATCTGTTCCTTTCATACCAAAGCATGAAATACTTTATGAGCGTATTGGCCATGAAAGCTGACAAGTCGGGATCCTCAGATTCAGCCCTGATCCTGATGTAATCACTGTTATCAAGCCTGAAAATTTGGATCATATCCTGCAGAGAGTCGTAATCGTATTCCATATTTACAAGTAGCTGCCTTATAGTTATACCCGGCTCTCTGCTGTAGTCAACATGGTCGAGGTCCTGAAGTTTTTGCTCAAGGTGTGCAACTATTTCATCCCTCATGCCGCCTTCAAGTAACCTGCGATTTGTAAAACCACCCATTGGTCTGAAAGGCACTTCCGCTGTAAGGTCATGAACGAGAAGTTCATAACTCAGGAAGTCAAATATCAGGGTGGAGCGCATCAACCCTATAAGGTTCGCAAATTGCATATTTAGTGCCGCCGGACTCGTATCTCTTACCGTGACATCCTGAGCCAGACTATGCTCAGTGATACCTGTCGCAATGGTAACTCTTGAGACATACGTTCCGTCTTTCAGGCGCACAAAGATAAGGGCAATAAGCATTGCAATCAGCGGAACAAGTATGAGAAGTAGTCTTCTCTTTCTTAAAACCCGGAAAAAGTCTTTAATATCCATTATCTTATCTCCTCTAAACGTTTACCTACTAATTGTTCCAACTCTAATTTGCCTTTGAGCAAATCGTTTTTGTTTGTGATGTACATTCTGGAATCTTCCACGAATGCGTCAACAGCTCTTTGGTATTCTACAAGAGGAATTTCCCCTTCTTCGAATTGCCTTTGCATCATTCTCATCGTCTGTCTGTTGTTTTCAAGCGCTTCAGCTTGAAGTTCTGTAAGTTCCAGAGCCATTCTGTAAAACGCATAGCGTTCAATTACTTCCATGGCAATCTGGGTTCTGTCAACCATTTTCTGGGTTCTGGCCTGTTCTCTTAGAATCCGGGCATCTCTAACTCTTGCTCCGGTGTAGAAAAAGCGGCCAAAGTTAACACTAAATCCTAATCCAACTAAAGGCGACAGGTTGTTTTCGTTATCGAAACCGAAGAAGTTATAACTGAAGGTTATAGCCTCAAACATCTCCAATCTACGCTGTCGCATAATGACGCCAAGACGCTGGATTTCCAGGTCATGCCAGTCAAACATAGGATAATTCTCCCATGCCAGTTCCTTAAGCCGTTCAATAAATTCTTGTTCTTGCTGAGATTGCACCTGTGCAGTCGCAGAGTGAACAAAACTTACAGAAAAAAGCAGAAGCAACACTACACTGCATGTTTTCATGTTTGTTGTTATGTTTTTATGGGTGCACATATCGCTGTTTTTATCTTATTGTTTTAATTGAAAATGAGATTTTTATATAAATCTGACACCATCTCTGAAGTTAATTTCCATTCAAAATCTTTAGCTCTATTAATTCCCTTTTGAATCAACTTTTTTGAAAAAGCTTTATCTTCAATTACTTTCTTTATGGCGTCTGCTATAGATGATGCGTCTTTAGGATCTACCAATAGCGCTGCACCACCGGAAACTTCCGGCATTGATGCTACATCTGATGTAATAACCGGTACACCACAAGCCATTGCTTCGATAATTGGTATCCCAAAACTCTCCCTCAAAGAAGGATACAAGAACAATTGAGCTTTGTTGTAAATCAATGGTAGCTCTTTATTGAGTATATAACCCGGTAAAACAAATTGGTTTGCATACTCCTTAGCATTAAGACGACTCAAAATATCATCAAGGCTTGATCTTGAGTAATCTGCAATTACGAGTTTTTGAGGATTCTCGGCATTCTTGCAATAACTGATGTAGGCCTCTATAACTCTTTTAAGATTCTTTTTGGGATCAGTATTACCGAGGAAGAAAATAAATTCGTAAGGCAAGTTGTACTTCTTATTTACAGCTTCAATTTCAGATTCGGTATAGTTACTGTGGAAGTACTCTGACTTTCCATTATATACAACTTCAATTTTATCACTGATATCTGGAAATTGTTTTGCTATAATTCCTTTTTCATACTCAGAGACAGTAATAATACTTTTGGCATGCTTGATAATTCTGGGTACCACCATTCTTCTGTAAACATTACCAAATTTTTGATAAAGGCTGCCACCCGCAAAAGGAGATTTCTCCATGTATATAACATCATGCAATGTCAGCACAAGCGGAATGTCTGTTTGCAGAGGTGCGGTATTACTGGTGCAATGAATAAGATCGACCTTTTCTTTTTTAGCCGCACCCGGCAGCATAATTTGTTCCCAGTAAGGGTAAGTAGAACCAGGTAGTTCTACTATTTTAAAATTCTCTGATGGCGCCAGGCATCTGTCTGCATCAGGCTTAACAAAAATGACATACTCGTTAACCCGATCAATTTTTTGCAAATTTCGGATCATTTCGAGTGCAACAAAATCCATCCCGTGTTTTTTTTCACGGAAGATTCGTTGAGCTTCTATGCCTATTTTGTATGCCATTGTTTTAGTTTATACGTCTTCTTTTTGAAATAATGCCGGGAAAGTTTTAAAGATAATTTTGATATCTAACCGTAAACTTTCGTTTTCAGCATATTCTATGTCAAGATCTACGCGTTCTTCTTCGGTCATGTCTGCCTGCCCTCTTTTAGTTACCTGCCACAATCCGGTTAATCCGGCAGATGCCAGGAAACGTTTAGAGCCTTTATCAGTTGTCAGTCTCTCTGCTTCGTATAATGGCAAAGGCCTGTTACCAACCAACGACATGTCACCTTTAAGAATATTAAAAAGTTGAGGAAGTTCATCGAGGCTGGTATTTCTTAAGAAACCACCAACCCGGGTTATTCTCGGGTCTGACTCAAACTTCTTAAAAACTGATCCTGATTCTTCCATTTTTCTTTTTAAATATTCTGCTTCTTCAATCATTTCATTGTCATGAAAAAGTAATGTTTTTGAGCTATCGGTTTCATTTTCTTTCGATGAATCCCCTTGTTTTGTCGGTTTAATATCGTTTTGGGCCTCGATTTCATTTTTTTTGTACATATTCAGATGCGAGAGTTCACTTACTTTAGCATCGGCGTCTGGTACCATGCTTCTGAATTTGAATAGATTGAATACTCTGTAATTAGTACCTACCCTTTTGGATATATAAATTGCAGGCGCTTTTCTTGACTCAGATTTGAGTAATATATATATCAGTAAAAAGAAAGGACTCAGCAATATTATTGCAACAAGTGAAACAACAATATCAAAAACCCTTTTTACAAAAAAATGCAAAGGTTTTCGCGCCATTGTTTCAGATTTTTCCTGTTCTTTTGAGAATATTAATGAGACGGTAGTAAAGTTCATCTGGATTAAATGGCTTAATTAAGTAGTCATCAGCCCCAATTTTTAAGCAATGAATACGGTCACTACTGCTTTCATTTCCAGATAAAATCATAATCGGAGTAGTACTCATAGATTTCATCTTTCGGATTTCAGTTGTAAACTCGTATCCATCCATTTTGGGCATTTTTAAATCAGCAATGATTGCGTCAGGGCTATACCCTGATTTAATAAATTCCATTGCCTCTTTACCATCACTTTTTGTTGTAACGGTAAAGTATTTTTTGAAATAAAATTCAAGAAGTTTCCTGATACTTATTTCATCGTCAATTATCAGAATTCTGATATGGTCGAATTTAGCCATGTCCTATCTTATACTATAGTTACTATAAATGGTCTTGATAGAGTTTCAACTCTTCAATTGCTAAATTCAGACTTTTACGAACATTTTCATAATTTTTTTTAATGACGCCAATATCACCATTTCTATTAGCATCATTTTCAATATCTTTGAGTCCAATTTCTTTGGGATCAAGCCCAACATAACCTGCAATTGGCTTCAACTTATGCGCAGTTGCAGCAATAGATTCCAAATCGTTTTCTGCAATTGCACTTTCTATATCGCTAAGTTTTTCAGGTACTTGCTCGTAGAATAAATGTATCATTTCTTCAATAAATTCTTTATTCCCACTTGCAATATCCTCGAGATAATCCATGTTAATAACCTCGAATTTAGGCTCACTCATTTTCATTTGCTCCTGTGAAATTTCTTCTTTTTCGGCTTCAATATTTTCGTCCTTTTTTATAATCCAGTTAATCAAATTATCGGGAAAGAACGGCTTTCTTATGACTCCATCCATGCCTGCTTCAATACATTTATACTCATTTTCACGAAGTATAGAAGCGGTTAGGGCCAATATTCTTGGCTTCATTCCCTTTAATTTTCTTATTCTACGGGTGGCTTCGAATCCATCCATAACAGGCATCTGAATATCCATAAAAATAATGTCATAATCATTATCTTTAGCTAATTCTATCGCTTCTTCTCCATTTTTGGCTACATCGTATTCAGATCCCCATTTTTTCAATATAGCCGTTACTACTTTCAGGTTGATTTCATTATCATCAACTACAAGAAACTTCAGGCTTTCAAGGTGCTTTGCGCTATCTTCAAGGTCGCTAAGTTTTCTTATAAATTCTTTGGTTGGTATTGTAACTATAAACTGTGCGCCCTTGCCAAGGTCGCTCTTTACCTTAACATTACCACGCATTGCCTGTACAAGGTCTTTAACAATGGTTAGGCCCGCACCGATTCCGGCGAATGTTCGGCTGTCGGCACTTTCGAGCTGTACAAATTTGTCGAAAATTACTTTATGATGTTCAGGAGCAATTCCAATGCCTGTGTCGGTAACAGAAATTTTCAGTAACTCATTGCCTTCTTGCTTTTGAGACCTGAATTCAACTTTAATGCCACCTTCGTGAGTAAATTTAATGGCATTGTCAATCAGGTTTGATATTATTTGATTTATCCGGCGGCTGTCGCCTATGATTAAATCCGGAAAATCTTCATCAAATATTACCTCAAAAGTCAGTGATTTCTCTACTGCACGTTCTCTTTGGACTTCTAAGAGATTTCTGCATGATTCTTTTAAATTAAACTTGAGTTCAACTAAATCATATTTAGCATTACCGTCAATAGAAGTATCAAGTATATTGTTGACAACCGTCATAAGATTAGACAAAGAAAGCTTTATTGACTCAAGATAGTTTTTCTTTGTGAAATCATCTTCAAGCATATCGAGCTGTTCCGTCAAGCCGATTATGCCGTTCATAGGGGTTTGCAACTCGTGGGTAATATTTGCAAGTGTATGCGATTTGCGTTCGTGAGCGTGTCTTGTTGATTCAATTTCTGCATTCAAATTCCTGAGTTTGGTGTCTATACTTTCAGCCCAGTATAGCGACTCAAACAAATCTTGCATAATTGTCAACTCATTTTTAGAGTATAACCTCTGATCTTTCTCGAAATTAATTTGAACAAAGCCTGTAAACTTAAAATTAAAAAATACAGGTAAAACAACCACAAATTTAGCTTGATGTTCTGTTAAATACTCCTGTTCAAGCTCCGGCAGATTTGAAATAGAATTTTGGATGATAGTACCCGAAGATAGTAACGTTCTCCATCTCTCAAAATAGGGGTTATAAGGCACATGGGTAGTATCTTCATGATTGGATATAAGCTTATTGCTGGAGGCTTCCCACATATACGTTTGTGAAAAAGCGCCATCATCTACGTTATCTTTATGCCTGAAAAGATGTATGCTTTCGCAGGTTAGCGCTTCTGAAAGCTTCTTGAAAATTCGTTTGTATTTGTATTCGTAATCTTTCTGAGAGTGGATAATCTGTTTTATCTGACGCAGTTCTTTCTCAAGAGAAACTGTCCCCTGATCGAAGTCAAAATCTGTGTCTTTAATGATGAACTTCAAAACTATTGGCCTTTATAAGATGTGCGTATGAAATTGAACATTATGTTCATAAAACCATTCACATCCTTACCCTTTATTAGATTACTACTTTTTATTGAATTCCTGCCAGCAAAACTTGAATACAAATTATACTCAAGCGCATACCATCCGAAAATATTTAAAAAGCAGTGTATTTTAGCTCTTATTCGATAAAGAGTGAGATTACTTCGACAAAATAAGACCCGTCTGCACTTGATTTTGAAATGGTACAGATTTTTGTCTTTTATTACTTGAAAAAGGGTTTTTGAAGATGGCATACGATTGTTTTTTTTAACAAAAAATTGCCTTGAATCACGATATTTGCAGAACTTAATATTTAAGCATTTGTTTAGTTATGGCTTACAGACACTTCGATTATTGTACATCTTTCTATATATTTTGCCACAAAAGTGCACATGCTTAATCAAAATTTGCCGCATAAAATCACGATATAAAAAAAGGCGAGGTAGCTGCGACTACTACCCCGCCCGAGCAATCAAAAGTAGGTTGCTTGCACGAGGCTAACCAACATTACTATTTGATTAAAGACATTTTCCGAGTCAATATAACATTTCCAACGGTAATTCTATATAAGTAAATACCACTAGATTGATTTGTTGCATCCCATGTTACAGTATGCTCGCCGGCACTCATTTGTTGATTGAGCAACGTTGCAACCTGCCGCCCCATCACATCAAAAATATCCAGCCTCACCTCTGATTGCGCCGGAATCTCAAAACGAATTTGAGTTGTCGGGTTAAACGGGTTCGGGTAGTTTTGAGAAAGGGTAACTTTTTCCGGTAATTCCTGAGTATTGTCCA
>SLDG01000320.1 GCA_007125355.1 Balneolales bacterium
GCAATAGTTCTCACTCGATTTTCGCCAAGGTGCTGAGCTACTTCAAGCACGAGCGTTCTGCCGTCTTCCATATCAATGTGAAGGGCATTATAAATTTTTGGGAGGTGGCCATCGGGAAAATCACAATCAACTACCGGGCCAATAACCTGAGCAACGGTTCCGTTCTTCATGAAGAAATAATTTTGTAATAATTAACGTTAAATCAAAATAAAACTGAATGATATGCAAAACTGATTCGCAATAATTTCAAGTCAGGAAATATATTGCATTTAAACCGCAAATGCAATCTGGAAATTGGTATAAATGGTGCGGTTTTTGTTTAAAAAGATAATAGAACAGACTATCTTTGACTTGTCTGAAAATCTAAAATTTATTCGACTGTTAACGACTTATGGAATCCATCAGTGCATTTGAAATAATAAAAGTTGGAATCGGGCCATCGAGCTCTCATACAATGGGACCATGGTGTGCAGCTGAACGGTTCATCAATGGTATTCAGACAATCACCCCCCTTGAAAAAATTCAAAGAATTCAGGTTACACTTTATGGATCTTTGGCTAAAACCGGCATGGGGCACGGTACGGATGTGGCTATTTTGATGGGACTTTCAGGGGAAGACTTTACGGAAATTGATACGAATTCCATCCCCCAAAAAATAGATTCTATAAAGGAGTCCGGAACGCTGAAATTAGTCGGAATCCATAAGATTAAGTTCGACTATTACAATGATTTGATTTTCGATTTTGCCACTACACTTGATTTCCACCCTAATGGTATGAATATAACGGCATTCACCGAAAGTGGACAGAAATTTGGCGCAAACTACTTTTCAATTGGTGGAGGGTTTGTGATTAAAGAGGGGGAAGAAGAGGAAGAAATCAGGAATGATTCCAAGGTTACCAGGTATCCATGTCATAGTGCGGCCGACATTCTAAAGAATTGCAAAAAGTTGAATCTGAAAATCTCAGAGCTGGTGCTTCTTAACGAACAAACCTGGAGATCAGAAAAGGAAATACGATCGCAAGCACTTTATCTTTGGAAAGAAATTAAAGACTGTATTTATCGCGGTGTCACTAAGAAGGGCACCCTTCCGGGTAGCTTAAATGTACGCAGACGTGCCTACGAATTGAGTAAAAAGAGGCTTGGAGGCAAAAAATTTTCTAATGTAGATGAATGGATTGAAGCCATAAAACAAGGTCCGACCGATTTCAATACCGTTAACAAATGGGTGAGTATTTTCGCATTGGCTGTGAATGAAGAAAATGCTTCATTCGGACGCATAGTTACGGCTCCTACCAACGGAGCTTCAGGCGTAATTCCGGCTGTTTTGATGTATGCCTGGTGCTATGTACCACATTTTGACGAAGATAATGTCGTGGATTTTATTCTTACAGCCGGTGAAATTGGCACACTTTACAAAAAAGGGGCAACCATAAGCGCGGCAATGGGTGGTTGTCAGGCTGAAATTGGTGTTTCCAGTTCGATGGCAGCAGCGGGTCTTACAGAAGTACTGGGCGGAACTAAAGAGCAAGTTCTGCAAGCAGCCGAAATCGCTATGGAACATCATTTGGGTATGACCTGCGACCCGATTGGTGGTTTGGTTCAAATCCCATGTATTGAACGTAACTCAATGGGTGCTATTAAGGCAATTACAGCAGCTAACATTGCATTAGATGAAGACCCGGCGGGCGCAAGGGTTTCCTTAGATGATGTTATAAAAACCATGTGGGAAACTGCATTGGATATGAACACCAAATACAAAGAAACTTCTGAGGGTGGGTTGGCAACCATTCCGGTAAATGTTGCAGAATGTTAAATCGTAATATTAGAGTCTATTCCTCAGGCCGCTCGTATCGCTGAATCAAAAACTCTTCTCTATAACGAGTTGGCAACAACCTGGCTTCGATGTTCGCATCAGATATTGTACTAAACTGGCCAACCATTACGCGCCATCCCCTGCTGCCATCGGAGCGTTGATGAGGGATAACTGTGGTTCTCCAGTCGTTGTCTTCTCTAAGTGAGCGTGCAAAATCATCAGCTTCCTGCCTGAAATTTGTGGCAAAAAGAACTATACCGAAAAATGGGGAAATATTTTCATTGAATTCACCATATAACCCAAATAATCCACCGCGATTTTGACGTGTAAGCTCAAGTAAAATATCATCATACGTTAGTGCACCTGATTCGGTTGGTGGTATCAAATTTTGTGCTTGCTGCTGCTGTTGTTGCGTACTGCGTAAACCTGCCTGAAATTGATTTTCCGAACCACCAGCAAACGGATCTTCTATGAGACGTTGCGACTGCGCAGTTGTAACAGATGCTGTCGGCCTGAAATCAGGCTCCTCTGCCGGGAATAATGTGTATACCAGATAAATCATTATAGCAAACAGAATAATTGCAGCTATACTAATTGCCACTCCAAGCCCTTTATCATTAAAACCGCCATCAGAGGAAGGTCGCACTGGAGTAATTATGTCATCTTCAAAATGAGAAGTATCGGCATTCAAGTTTCCAGATTTTCTTCTAAGCCTGAAGGCACCGGGTGCACCAGATTCATACTCACGATCAAAGTTTTCAGCTTCTTCTCTGGCTCTTCTTTCAGCTTCTAAGCGTTTTTGTTCTTCAAGTGCTTTACTTCTTTTTGCTTTCTTCTGCTCTTCACGTGCTTTTTTCTCAGCTTCTGCTTTTTCTTTTCTACGTTTTTCCTGTTCGTGAGCCTTATTATGCTCATTAAAGCTCTCTTCATCACTCAAAGAAATCTTTAAGCTGAATGAGTTTAAATCTTCTTCAAAAGCTTCATGGTGGCTTTTGTCATCTTTTTTGAAATCAGCGAAGAAGAAATCATCATCCCCTGCCTGCGACTTCTTAAAGTCTTCTAATGGAGTTAAGCCACCATCATCGATAGAAACATCTTTTCCGTCTTGTTCAAAATCGGCTTCTGGTAATGGATCAAATATGTTAATTTCATCATCTGATTCGATTTCTTTATCTAATTCAGAAAAAGCTTCTGATTTATGTACCTTCTCGGTTTCGGGCTTCTCAGTCTCTGGTTTAGATTCAAAAAGATTTTCGTCTTTTTTATTTGGCACATCAAAATCGAATGAACTTTCACCAAAAATATCAATCTTTTCGTCTTCGTCACTTTCAGGTTGTACTGTCTTAGATTCAGGCTTTTTCCTTCCAAAGCTTTCTAATCCATCATCGAATCCTAATGCGGACCCAAACTCGTAATTGAGGGTTACCTCATCGTCTTCGAAAATATCATCTGATGGCTTAGCATCGTCAAACGTGTTGCTGTCTTTCGAAAAAACATCGATTTCTTCAGTATCATCAGTAGAAGCTTCCGGCTCGTCTTCACGATTTAAGAAATACTGCTTAAAATCTTCATTGGCAGGCTCATCAAGTTTTTCATCTTTTATTACTGAAATCAAATCACTTCTTTCACTACCAGATTCACGGCCTTGCTGCGTATTACCGGAACTCATCAGCTCAATTTCTTTGAGTCCGTCGTATACTTTGTTGGCTTCCTTTGCAAAATCTGTAGCAGGTTTAAAAGATAGAACTCCATCCACTTTCTTAAAAGAACCGAGCCCCTGCACCATAACCGAGCACTCTTCAGCTCCATTACTGATATCTCTTGCAAAGCCTTTTATAGCCTCTTTAAGTAATTCCTTATCATAATATAAGTCATCACTCAGATTCTTTATCAGGGGATTTTCATCTACTATACGTAAATGGGGGTCGGGCATAAACTCAATAACATTTGCGGGAGGCGTAAGAATCAGCGAACCATCTTCTCTCATTTTCTCTTCTGGTTCTTTGTGTACCAGACAAAAAACACCCAAATGCCCTATACGCGCCGGCTTACCAGCCAGAATAAACTGCCGGATATTAGATACGAGCTTATGTTGAAATTGATTTGTCATAGATTTGGGTATTTAACCAGATAGTATACCTTATCATTTTATTTGTCTAGTGCATCTCGAAAGGAAAAATGAACATATTGTGATTAACATACCAAAATCTTTCGACAAAAAGCCCTGTTTAGGGGATAAATTGGGTAATATGCGGATATTTTTGTGCTAACATCCATCTCAATAATAAAAACAACTTGTATCAGGTGCAAATAATGCATCAAAATGCTATATAATTAGCATGGCATCACCAAAAGAATAGAAACGGTATTTTTCTTTAATAGCATGGTTATACACGAATTTCATTTCTTCATAACCCATAAACGCAGCAATCATCATCAATAGCGTGCTTTTGGGTAAATGAAAGTTGGTGATTAAGCTATCAACATTTTTGAAACTATAACCCGGCTTTATAAAGATGTCTGTAAATCCGCGGCCATGATTTAGTTCCAAAGTTCGTGCAGGCAGCGACTCTAAAACCCTTGCAGATGTAGTGCCAACAGCAGTTATATGGTCAGCCTGATTTAACAGACGTGCAGTTTGATCTGTTAATATCCATTCTTCAGAGTGCAATGTATGGTTTTCGACATCCTCAACTTTAACCGGTGCAAATGTTCCCAATCCCACATGAAGCGTAACTTCTGCGAAAACTTTCTCTTGCTGTTTTAGATTTTTGATGAGGCCTTCCGTAAAATGGAGTCCTGCCGTTGGGGCGGCTTTGCTTCCGTCGGGTTTTGCATAAACGGTTTGATATCTCTCTGCCAAAGATTCATCGGCATTAATATACGGTGGGAAAGGAGTTTTTTTATGTGTGATGAAATCCGGATGATCTAACGGTTTGTTGAACTGAAGCGTTCTTAGGCCGTCATCATGTATATGCAAAACTTTAGCTTTAATTTTATCACTCAGCTGTACTTCCGCGGCTGACTTAAACTTCTTCCCAGGCCTAATCATGGCCTCCACAGTAGTGTCATTTACTGTATTAACCACGAACACTTCTTTTTTGCCAAACAACATACGTGCTTTTTCTACCTTGCTGTTATTTACCACCAATGTGGTATTGGGTTTTAGAAAATCAGATACATTATAAAAATGTGAATCTGTAATTGAACCGGTTGTTCTATCGAAAACCAGCAAACGGGAGTGGTCACGCGGCTCGGCCGGTTTATGGGCTATAAGCCTTTCAGGCAGGTTATAATCGAAATCAGATAATTGAAGTTTTTTCATGGCGCCAGAAGATACGAAAAGAAAACATCTGATTAATTGGATTGTTGGGTATATTTGGAGCCTGAAAGTAAAGACAGAATTCAAATAATTTCAACAAAAAACGCTTTATAAATGCCAATACTACACTCTGTATTTTTTTATTTTGGGGATGACACCCCGGCCTCTGTTCAGGATGAAATGCAATCCTGTATCCTGAAACAATTTCCCGAAATACCCGGAATTTCTAATCTCATGGCAGGTTCACCAGAAGGAATTGAACGGGATGTAGTTGACAATGACTACAATATGAGCCTGCATTTGGTAGTAGATGACAGAGAAACCTTACAACGCTACCAAAACCACCCTGTGCATCAGGAGTTCATTCAAAAATTTAAACCCTATTGGAAAAGTATCAAGGTTTTTGATACGGCGGTTTAGTTTAAAAACAACACAGAGCTTGATTAACCCGGATTATTCACCAAAGCCTGCTCCGACTAATTCGGGGAAATTTTCTTGTTCGCAAGGCGAAGGGGAATCAGCGTAACTTGTTTACTTTTACAAGCGTTATTTGTTGAAGGTTAAATGTTGAAAGTTACTTCGAATCAACCTTCAACTTTCAACAGCGGAGCGGTTCAACCTTTGATTTATCCAATACAGAGTGAGTGTAGTATTTACCTATATCACTATAATTATATGGTTTATGCTTTATTCGTAATACTTTCGTGAATAATTCGGATTTAAAAAAGGCCCGGAACTTTTCAATGCTCCGGGCCTCGTTGAATACTAAGTTACACCTGAGTGTAACCTTTTAGGGATTAGAATATGTATTGATAGCGAATGGTAAACCCTCGGCCAGGCATAGGATAACGAAATGCGCCACCATCTACCCTGCTGAGATGATTGCGATAACTTTCATCAAACAAATTATCCACACGTGTACTCACAGTGTGGCGTCCACCTGCATCAAAACGCACTCCGGCGGCTAAGTTTATTAAGGTATAAGCATCAGTTTGATCTTCGTTGACCGTAACACGATCTTGTTCAAAAGCGTGAATTAACTCTAAACTACTGTACCAGCTGCCCCGATCGTAATTAAGCTGTGATCTTATGCGCATTGGCGGGATAAAAGGCAGGTTTGAACTGTCATCAACGCGTTCTGCACGTACTACATCTACACCTGCTCGAATTTGGGTGAAAGAAAACGGACGAACCACGGCATCGGCTTCGAAACCAAAGTATCGTGCATTATCTGCCAAAACTTCAAATACTGGTAAACCTGAACCGGAATCAATGTCTCCGGTTGGATTGTAATAAATAAAATTATTGATGTAGTAGAAGAAACTATTAAGCTCAAATGAAACAATATCAGTTCTGTATTTCCCAAAAAGGTCAATTCCGTAGCCTATTTCATTTTTCAGATCGGGGTCGCCAATCTCATATGCACCCGCACCAATATGAGCAGCATCTGTATAAAGTTCTTCTATGCTTGGGGTCCTGAAACTTCGGGCTAATTGCATACCCACATCAACACCTGAGGCCGGACTCAAATTCAACCCCAGAGAACCGGTAAGTGCTATATCACTCCTTGTTGGGTCTTCAGGCTGTTCAAAACGTGAATTAGCAAAGACATCCAAATGGTTATAGTCAGCTCTTAAACCTGCCTGTAAACTAACAAGGTCAGAAGTTTGCCTTTCAGCAAAACCAAATACTGCCATATTAAAACTACGGCCGTCAGGTGTGAGTCCTTCGTCTCC
>SLDG01000039.1 GCA_007125355.1 Balneolales bacterium
CAGGAAAGGATATCCGTTTTGATAAAAAATACACCCATAATTTCTCAGTTCAGGGCTCAAATCGCAGTAATGTAAAACCAACGGTTCGGGTTGAGTTTCAAACCAAAGGTTCAGATGGAATTGACCATGCATTGCCTGCCGGATTAGCCCGCTTCTTTGCATTTAATGGGGATGAAATTTCTCCCGTTGTGCGCGCCGAGTCTTTTATCCCGTTTGTAACGCCCGGTGAAAAATTTGATCTCCCTTTTGGAAGAGCAACAGATATAAGCATTGTAGAAACCCGCGAGGTATCTCATAACAGGGGTGAGCGCTATACGGATTACAAACTGAAAGCTGTGATTTTGAATAACCGAAATGAAGTTGTTGCTATAGGTTTGCTACAATCACTGGCATCGAACATGGAATTACGCTCTGCTACTATCCAACCACAAAGAGAGGGTAACTTGCTGACATATCCTGTTCGGGTAAGAGCTGATTCACGTGCTGAACTTGAAGTTGTAATCAGACAATTCCACCGAAATTGATGTCAAACTAAGTGATGAGAATATGGTTGTGTTTTAATCACAAAGACACAAAGACACGAAGTATCACAAAGCTTTTTATAGTTTTTGTGAGTGCCTGATAAAAATAAGCGCTGTATCAGTTTCTTTGGCCATTTTGAGGGATAAATTGCTGAAAGCTCTTTGATGTTTGCCTGTTTGCTGGAGTCCCATAATTACCAAATCGTACTGTTTGGTATATTGAACAAGGGTTCCGGTGATGTCTTTACTGCGAACAACTTCAGCCTTACCACTTTGTGGTACAATACCATTCGCGAAGCGGTGTAACTTTTTGTACTGTTGTTTTTCATGAGATTCCGTTGAGTCTTCGGGGATGATCTGCAGGAATGTTATTTCAGGTTTAGATTCCCTCCAAATACTTCCAACTACGCGCGCCCGCAGGGCATCGTGAGCAGAATAACCGGCAACCGGTACCAGTACTTTTTTTGCTTTCAGAATTTGCCAGCCCGGGTACGGTTGCCTGAAAACGACTATATCACAGGCTACCATACTTACCAGTTTCTCGAGGTTTAGTGTGGTCCTGATATCACTGAAACTGCTTAATCCCAAAAGTAAACTGCGACAATTATGAACCCTGACAACGCGCTCAATTTCATCCCAGGGTTGTTCGGCGATTGTAAGAAGAGAATCAGGCTTCATATTCGTTTCAAACGAACCGGTTAATGCCTGTTCAAGTGCCTGCTGCACGTTAGCAAGCTTTTCGGTTATGTTCGTTTTTACGTCATCCGGATTTAAAATCGAGAGCAATAAAACACGGCCAACCTGAGGCGGAGCAAGGGCATTTGCCACAAAAGCCATAGATTTTGCATTTTGTGGGTTTGCAATGGGCACCAAAACAAGCGGATTTAATCCACGTAAGCGAACAAGATTAGGATCTATGGCTTCAGCAGATGCATCATAAACTCTTGCTTTGCTAAGGAAAAACACAACAAACAAAACGCTTCCGGCCAGCAGCCATATTAAAGTGATAATTCCTGCAGCAGGTACTGCAATTGCCTGGAAAATAGCGAGCCCGAGACAAGCGGCCATCCCAAAAATGGGAAGATAGGGGAAGAGGGGAACCCTGAATGTTTTGCCAACTCCTACAGTTCGCTTCCTCATTAATATCATAATGACATGCGCCAAAGCAAATGTGATGAGGAAAATCAAACTCGATGCCGCGCCCGCAGCCGCAACATTTGGTAAGGCGATTATTAAAATTCCTACTATTCCGCCTACTACCAAGATTGAAGTAGTCGGCGTTTTACGGACGGGATCAACGTAAGATAAATGATGTGTTAATGTACGGTCTTTAGCCATGGCCAATCCGATCCGGGAGGCTGCAAATAGATTTGCCTGCAAGGCGGAGAGCATGGAGAAAATACCTGCTATAATGACCAGCCAAAATCCAAACGCACCAAGATAATTTTGAGCTGCTATAGCAATAACCGTTTCCGGGTTTGCCTCGCTTGTAGCTTGAATACTTTGCCCCGGTTCCATCCCCACTGTAGAAACAACAAACAGTAATGGAATGTAGATTGCAAGCCCAACAACAAGCGTGGCAATCATTGCACGGGGAATGGTACGCTCGGGTTTTTTTATCTCACCGGATGCCGAAGCGATTAAATCAAATCCCTGAAGGGCAATAAAAGTGTATCCCATAGCTGCCAGCAAACCGCTAAATCCACTTGAAAAAAAAGGTTGGAGAGAGGTAGTAACATGAGAAAACGGTGTTTTGAAAAATGCAGCAAGCCCACCGGCAATCAAAATAGTAAAAACCAGAAGTTTCGTAATATTTGCAAACATACCGCCTGAACCGGAACTTCGGGTAAGTTTAAAGATATAAAAGCCTAAAGATCCGAGGGCTAAAATTAACGCGGTAAAGGAAGGCAAGCCTTCAAAAGCTTGTTCAAGAGCAAATAATGCAAAAGCCCCAAATCCAAGTGCGTAAAGCACGGCGGCCATAAGCGAGGCGAACCAAACAACCCAACCAACACCGAATGCCACCTGCACAGTTAACGCTTTTTTTTCAAATTTATATGTGCCGCCCGATTGCGGGTTAGCAGCCGCCATTTCTGCAAAACTTAAGGCGGTAATAAACGCTATTACCCCATTTAGTACAAATGCCAGCAAAGCCGATGGGCCTGTCGCTGCAAAAGCAACTCCGGCGAGAGCTAAAATTCCACCACCCACCATGGCTCCCACACCAATACCTGTGGCACCATAAAATCCTATAGATCTTTCTGTTTTCAATACTTCATAGGTTGTTTGCACAATAAAGCCCTAAAGTACAAAATCCACAGGTGCTTTCAATAGGGGGAAATAAAAAAAGCTCCCGTTATCCACGCAGAGCTTTTTGAATGTGCTTATGTATCCTTCAATGTATTCTGTAAACATTAACTAATCACGGTACAGATAACTTATTTGCAGTTTCAACCGTTCCATTTTTTTGTGATTTAAATTTTTCTGCCGGATCCGCGTCCCTTTTTTTATGTAAAATAGTACCTAAAAGGTCATCCATGCGGTCGAGATAGATAAATTTTAGCCCTTGTATGGTGTCCTTTTCTATCTCGTCAACATCTTTTTCATTTCGTTTTGGCAGAATTACAGTTTCAATTCCGGCACGTCGGGCGGCCAATACTTTTTCTTTAATACCGCCAACCGGCAGTACAGCTCCGCGCAGTGTAATTTCTCCTGTCATTGCCACGGTATGTTTCACTTTACGTTGACTGAATATAGATGCTACAGCCGACAGCAATGCGACACCGGCACTCGGACCGTCTTTTGGTACAGAACCCGCAGGGACGTGAATGTGCAAATCCCACTCCTTGAAAGCCGCATCTGGAATTTCAAGTTCTTCTGTTTTGGTTTTGAGATATGATAGTGCCAGGGTGGCAGATTCTTTCATCACATCCCCAAGCTGACCGGTGATGTTGATCTTACCGCTTCCTCTTGAAACGCTTGCTTCAATAAACAGAATATCGCCGCCATAGGGTGTCCATGCCAGTCCTGTTGCTACACCGGGCACGGTTGTTCGTTCGGCTACATCGCTGAAAAATTTGCGTTTACCAAGAATTTCTTCCACATCTTTGTGTTTAATTACCTTGGAAGTAATCTCGTCTGATGCAACCTGTGTGGCTACATTTCGGCATACGCTGCCAATTTCTCTGCTAAGATTTCTTACGCCTGACTCTCGCGTATATCCGTCAATTATCGCCTTGATGCTGTCATCTTTTAATGATATTTGATCGTCTTTCAGGCCGTTGTCGTTTTTTTGGCGAGGAATCAGGTATTTTTTAGCAATTTCGAGCTTTTCCTCTAAGGTATAACCACTAATCGGGATAATCTCCATTCTGTCGCGCAGGGCAGGTGGAATAGTATCCAAAGAGTTGGCGGTTGCAATGAAGAGGACTTTGCTGAGGTCATACTCAAGCTCAAGATAGTTATCGTAAAAAGTGTTGTTCTGCTCTGGGTCGAGTACCTCAAGTAGAGCAGAGGTAGGGTCGCCGCGGAAATCGGAACCTACTTTGTCAATTTCATCCAGCATCATAACAGGGTTGCTTGCGCCTGCTTTTTTCAGGTTTTGGATGATTCTTCCGGGCAACGCCCCGATGTACGTACGGCGGTGTCCTCTTATTTCGGCTTCGTCTCTTAACCCGCCAAGGCTGATACGCGCAAATTCGCGGTTTATAGAACGAGCAATTGATTTTCCAAGAGAAGTTTTACCGACACCGGGAGGGCCGTAAAGACACAAAATTGGAGCTTTCATGTCTTTCTTCAATTTTAGAACCGCGAGATATTCAATAATGCGCTTTTTAACCTTTTCAAGTCCGTAATGGTCTTCATCCAATATCTTTCTTGAATACTTAAGGTCTAATTTATCTTTGGTGTATTTTTCCCACGGTAAATCAATGATTGTTTCCACATAATTTAATATAACTCCGTGGTTCGGAGCCTGAGCGGGGGTACGTTCAAGCCTGTCGAGCTCTTTTTGCAGGGTTTTCCAGACATTTTCGGGAAATTCTTTCTTTCTCTTTTTTGCTTTTTCGCGGAGTTTGCCGGTTTCCTGTTTTTCCGTGTCTTCGCCTAAAGCCTCTTGTATTGCCTTTAGTTGTTGACGCAAGTAAAAATCCCGCTGTTGCTCGTCAATATCAGACTTTACTTTGCTTCTGATTTCCTCGCTAAGGCTTAGTACCTGCAATTCTTTATTCAGGTACTCAATGACTTTCTTAAGCCTGATTGAAAAATCCTGAATTTCGAGTACGCTTTGTTTATCAGCTATTGAAACATTCAGATTCGAGCTGATGAAATTCAGCAAAAACGTCGGACTATTGATGTTTTTTATAGCAATATCAGCTTCAGATGGAATATTCGGGGAATTGTTGACGATTTGGGATGCCGTTTCCTTAACTGAACGTATTGCCGCGTCAAGTTCCAGTCCCTCCATATCCTGTATGTTCTTGTGATTTACCACAGAAGCACGGAAGAACGGCTCTGTTTGGGTGTACTCTTTTACTTTAAAGACACTTTTACCCTGAATTACGATGCTCTTACTGCCATCCGGCATTTTTATAAGCTTTAGTATTTGTGCAACAGTACCGATTTCATACAGGTCCTGTGGCTTGGGATCTTCCTGATCCGACTTTTTCTGTGTGATTATACCAATGATTTTATCTGATTCATACGCTTCCTTAACCAACTGAAGCGAACGGTCGCGCCCCACGGTAATAGGAATTACCACACCGGGAAATAAAACCGTGTTTTTCAGAGGTAAAATGGGAAGCGAATCTGGAGTACTTGATTCGTCGAGTGCGCGCTCTTCTTCTTCAGAAAGTAAGGGGATAGCTTGTTCGAAATCGTCTATAGATTTGGGATTTAACCCAAACAGGTCATTAAATAATTTGTTACTCATAGAAATTAAAGTTGTCTTATCTAAGATATTCTTAATAAAAATAGGCTTTCACTTTGCCATAATAGAATCAATAAGAATGCCAAAAGGTGAAATTGTCTACCTAATCTAATTATATCAGCCATATAAGTCTGCACTTATGGCATATTTGCAGGGACAACACCATACTTGTGCCAGATTAGCAGAAAGATTCATAAACAGCCTTAATTTGAGTCCGCACCGAAAAGTTAATTATGAACCCTGCCTGCCGATGCAGTCAGGCAGGCTCGGTGCATGTAGGAAAGTTATTGTTTTTATGTTTCAACAAATTACGCTTCGAGAGTTAATTTGGTGCTTTTTGATTAATCATAGCGCACTCAAATTTGCTTTTTTATTTTATTTCAGCTTGAGGGTATATAAACAGTTCGATGTTTTCTAACCGTATGTTATAGGGTTTGCTTAGTGACAAAAGTTAAGTTCCGTTAAATATTAGCCGATAAGAACCCTGTGGAAGACTGCATGAAGTTGAGTATAAGACTAAATAAAGGAAAAGAATGACGATATATTTATTCCTTTATAGTTAAATAAATCAACTATATAAAGCATGATTCCGCTTTACAGAAATAAAAATTAAAAAAAATTAAGAAATTGCTTGACATTTAATATTAAAATTTCTTAATATAGTACCAGATGATAACAACATCGTCTGATCTTGGGCTGGAAATCCCGGTTTGGAAACAGCTCTTTAATCTAAACTAAAATTGACATAAGGTAATAATTATGGGACAACAACAACTCTTACTCGTAATCTTGGTTACAATCGTTGTGGGAATCGCTACAGTAGTGGCTCTCAATATCTTCGGCACCTCAGCCGAACAGGCAAATCATGATGCTGTGCGTCAGGATATGGCACAAATCGCAACCTCATCTCAGGGCTGGTTTATTAAACCTGCTATGCTTGGTGGTGGTGATAATTCATTTGAAGAAATTGACTTCAGAAGAATTACTTTCCCTGGAGAAATAGATTCAGAAAATAATTTAATCAGTACAAACCTGAATGGAACATATATTATCTCAAATAGATCCGAAGATGGGTTTCTCGTTACTGGTTATCCATCGTCTCAGGCTGATTATTCTCCAGGAGTGTCAAATGATGATTGGTTTGAAGTTTATGTAACCAGAGGGAATATGACAGCGAGTCCGGCACTTGGCGAAGAAGCCCCTGACCAGCCTGATGAATAGTACGTTCGAAGTCAGTTTTTATAACTGATTAACAATCAGAAGGCCGGTCAAAGTTGGCCGGCCTTTTTTAGCCTCGCTCCTTTAACATACTGACCACAGGGTAGAAAACAGTAGAAAAAAATGTCACAATTCAGATACATAGGAACCACACTCAACGGACGCCAGGTTTTGGC
>SLDG01000108.1 GCA_007125355.1 Balneolales bacterium
CAGTAGCGCTGAGCTACAGATACGCGAAAAAAGGCGAGGTGGTGCTTTTAAGTCCGGCTTGTGCCTCATTCGATATGTTTGACAGTTACGAGCATCGTGGCGATGTCTTTAAATCTATCGTTCAAAAACTCTGATTAACAGAATGTATTTCACTACACCCGCACATAAAAAATCACTGATTCTTGATAATTCTCCCGAAGAGTTATCATATCGTGGCAAGGTAAGCGACCAATGGCTTCTTGCTTCTGTGCTTATGCTTATGATTTTCGGCACGCTCGCGGTGTATTCTTCTATTGCCTATTTCGCCGAATCTCACGGAAATACGGCATTCAATCTGGTTTTTGGCCACATCATAAAACTGGGTATCGCCGTGGTGGTTATGGTGATATTCTCTAAAATTAAATATCAATGGATTGCCGCTGTAAGTAAATACGCGGTCATTCTAAGCTGGATTTTCCTGATAATTGTAACCCTTTACGGGAATGAAGTCTTTGGTGCGCGTCGCCATCTTAATGTTGCAGGATTCTCTTTTCAGCCGTCTTCTTTCGCCACATTAGCTTTGTTGGTTCATCTCTCAGTTTTACTAAGTAATAAAACAACCTACATCACCAGTTTTTCAAAGTCGTTTTTACCATTGATGTTCTGGGTCGGGATAACCTGTTTCCTGATTGGACTTGAAGATTTCTCAAGCGCGGCTGTATTACTTTCACTTTCTATGCTGCTCATGTTTATCGGGCGGGTAAGCATGTTGCATCTTGGGGGATTATTGGTCATTGGAATTGTGGGGGGGATGTTCCTGCTTTCGCAATCTGCTGAGCGAGAATCCAGAATTACAAATTATGTGGAACAGGTAATTCATATTAAGAGTGATGGATTTGCCCTTACCAGTGGTTATCAGGCGCAGCAGGCGCATATTGCCATAGCAAAGGGTGGCCTGTTTGGGGTTGGAATCGGGAAAAGCACCCAAAGAGATTTTCTACCTGCACCATACAATGATTTTATCTATGCCATCATAGCTGAAGAATATGGCTTGATTGGCGCCGGGTTTGTACTACTTGCATTCCTGATGATTCTATTGCGGGGCATTGTGTTCATTGCCTATTCCGCACCGGATCAATTGGGGATGCTGATGGCTGTTGCCTGTACGCTTACCATCGTAACGTTCGGCCTTGTAAATGCGGCTGTCGCATGCGGACTTTTCCCTGTTACCGGATTGCCGATGCCGTTTGTCAGTTATGGTGGTACAAGCATGCTGTTTGCCGCCATGATGGTCGGGATTTTGCTCAATATCTCACGCCAAAAAAAGGAGGAGAAATGAGTGCGTATCGATTTTTAATTAGCGGAGGCGGCACTGGCGGTCACGTATACCCCGCTATCGCGATTGCAGATGCCATAAAAAGTATCAGTCCTGAATCAACTATATTATTCGCCGGAACCAGAAGTAAAATGGAATGGATTGCAGTACCCCAAGCCGGCTACGATATTAAGGAAATCACCATAAGTGGAATACACAGAAGATTTACACTGAAGAACCTGTTTGTGCCATTCAAACTGGTTTTGAGCATCTTGCAGAGCAGGAAAATTATCAAGGAATTTAAGCCCGATGCTGTTATTTGTACCGGCGGATACGTAAGCGGTCCTGTGGGATGGGCAGCGGGCAGGGCTGGAATCCCGCTTTTCTTACAGGAACAAAACAGTTTCCCGGGGCTTACCACGCGAAAACTCGCGCCTCATGCGAGTATCATCTTTACAGCTTTTGAAGCGGCTCGGAATTATTTGCCGGTAAGCAAAATCATTCTCTACGGTAATCCCACGAGAAAAGAACTACGCTCCGGCTCAGCCGAAAAAGGCCTTAAAGCTTTTGGTTTCAGTAATAAGCACAAAACACTACTTGTTTTAGGTGGAAGTGGCGGAGCCAAAGCCATCAACGACGCCATTGCTGCAAATATCAAAAAACTGCACGATGAACTTGGCCTGCAAATTGTATGGCAATCCGGCGACCGCTATTTGGATACCATTAAAGAGGTAATTGATCCATTATCCTTTGAAAGGCTGCGGTTGTTCAGCTTCGTAAATAATATGACAGATGCCTACGCTGCAGCCGACATTGTGCTTAGCAGAGCCGGGGCCAGTATTTGTTCCGAATTATTGGTGACCGGGAAACCATCTGTTTTGGTGCCGTCGCCAAATGTGGCCGGAGACCATCAGTCGAAGAATGCCGAAGAGATGGTCGCAAAAGGTGCTGCCGCATTAATCAGTGACAAAGACCTTTCAAAACAACTGGTTTCAACCCTGAAAGGTTTACTCGACGATAAGGGGAAACTCGAAACCATGTCGAAGGCCGCGTTGGAAATGGCAAAACCGAATGCCGCTGAAAAAATTTCAAGGAAGATTTTTTCTGTGCTCGAAAACATAAGGAGGGCTGCATGACGACACAGCACATACAGCCACAACCGGTGTTTGGAAATACGCGTCATATTCACATGGTGGGCATTGGCGGTATTGGTATGAGTGGCATGGCGGAAATTCTGCTGAGAAAAGGATTTGTCGTAACCGGCTCTGACGGTGCACGTGGTGAAACCATAGAGCGGCTTGAAGAAATGGGCGCGACGGTCTATATCGGACATGAGGCATCCCAAATTGAGGGGGCCGATGTGGTGGTGTACACAAGCGCCGTTAAGGCAGAAGAAAACGTGGAAACCAAAGCAGCTCTTGATAAGAAAATCCCCGTAATCAAGCGCGCGGAAATGCTTGCTGAGCTTATGCGCATGAAATACGGAATCGGTATTGCAGGCACACATGGCAAAACCACAACGACTACGATGGCGGGTATGGTCATCAGGCAAGGCGAATTCGACCCGACGATAATTGTAGGCGGCCGGGTGCACAGTTTCGATAAAACAAACGCGGTTGTTGGCGGTGGTGATATCATCATTGTGGAAGCAGATGAGTACGACCGCACGTTTTTGAAATTATCGCCTTCTATGGTTGTGATTACGAACATAGACCTTGAACATCTGGATATTTACTCAGATTTGGATGACATCAAACAGGCCTTCATTCAATTTGCCAATAAAGTGCCGTTTTACGGATCTGTGGTACTTTGCCTTGATGATGACAATGTGAGAAGCATCCTTCCCCACATAAAAAGAAAAACACTGACCTACGGATTTACTCCACAAGCCAGATTACGAGCTAAAAACCTGGAAACTACTGCCATTAATTCTGAATTTGATGTATATCTCGATGGCAAGGAGTTAGGTTCAGTAACAATAATGGCACCGGGTGAACACAACGTGCGTAATGCGTTGGCTTCCATCGGACTTGGTTTAGAGCTGAACATGGAATTTTGTGTTATAAAAGAGGGACTTGAGAAATTTTCCGGTGTATTCAGGAGATTCCAAAAGAAATATGATGAAAACGACATTCTTGTAATCGACGATTACGCTCATCATCCCACTGAAGTGCAGGCATCGCTTTCTGCTGCGAGAAGAGGGTGGCCGGATAAACGCATAGTGGCGGTTTTTCAGCCTCATTTGTATTCCCGCACGCAGGAATTGCATCAGGAATTTGGTTCTTCTTTCTTTGCGGCCGATGTAGTGGTGGTTACAGATATTTATCCATCCCGCGAAAAACCAATTGAAGGCGTTTCCGGAAAACTTATCGCTGATACGGCAAAAGATTTCGGGCACCAATCGGTACACTACGTTGCATCGAAGGCGAATCTCGCCTCGGGCTTATCAGAAATTGTGCAGCCCGGTGATTTGGTCATTACAATGGGTGCAGGCGACATCTACAAATACGGTGAAGAATTTGTGGTTCTGCTCAATCAGAAAGGAGGAGCAAAATGACTCTTTTCGGATTAAAAAGAAAGAAAAAAGCGGCTGCTGAAAACAGACCTGTGAGAAAAAAGAAGTCTTCCGGAAAAGGATTCAAGCCGTTGGCGTACATTCTTCTGCTAATTGTGATTATTCTCGGTTCGGTTACTGCCGGCTTATATCTCAGCAAAAACACCATCATCAATAAAGTGGCTATAGATGGTGCAAAAATGGCTGATCCTGCACAAATAGAGCAAATTGTTAATATCCCCATCGGAATTAAAGCCGATTCTTTGGATGTAATGGAAGTTATAAGCCGTGCGGAATCTGTGCCTTTTGTCAGATCGGCATCTGTACACATTACACCAACCGGAACATTACGCCTCAATCTGATAGAACGCACTCCGGTTGCTCTTTTAGTTAATGGAGATGCAATGGCACTTGTAGATTCAGACGGGATGAAAATGCCCATCCCCAAAAAGAACAAGCCTGACCTGCCATTACTGTATGGATTCAGTGTGTTGCCAATGGAGGATGCGATCAACAATGAAGCTTTTGAATTTGCAGTGGCTTTTATACATGCCATGAAAGCCGACCGGATTCGGGATATAACCATCAGTGAAATAGGCTGGCATGCTGAAAATGGCATCATTGCCCTAACCAGAGAAAATGGAATTCAGTTGACATTCGGAAAAGGTGATTTTGAAAGAAAACTGGCCAATTGGCAGGAGTTTTACAGAACTATCGCAGCAGAAAAAGGAATGGCAGCATTCAGGTCGCTCGATTTCAGATTTGAAGGGCAAATTGTAGCTACAACGAGTTGAAAAATTAACTATAAAACTATCAAACGAACCAAAATTATGAAAGAAGAACCAGAACGTATCGTAGTGGGCCTGGATATTGGCACAACAAAGGTTTGTGCGATAGTGGCTTCTATCGATCAAAATGAAAAAATAAATATCCTCGGGATTGGCAAGGCTCCAAGTGAGGGGTTGAACCGCGGGGTTGTGGTAAATATCGATAAAACGGTAAACGCCATTAAAACAGCCATTGAACAAGCCCAGCTTGCATCCGGCATTCAGGTCAGGTCGGTGAATGTGGGTATTGCCGGAGATCATATCCGCAGTATGCGGAGCAAAGGCGTGGTTACCATCAACAATAAAGACAGTGAAATTCTGCCAAAGGATGTTGAGCGTTTACTGGAGGATTGTCAGCGAATCATGCTGCCGACTGATCAGCAGATTCTTCATGTAATACCACAGGAGTTTATTGTGGATGGGCAGGACGGTATCAACGACCCTGTTGGAATGAGCGGTATGCGGATGGAAGCCGATGTTCACATTATTACCGGCTTGGTTTCAGCAGCCAAAAACATGTATCGCTGTGTTGAGCGCGCGGGTTTTCAGGTGGCGGATGTTATCCTTGAACCATTGGCGTCGTCATACGCGGTTTTGGATGAGGAAGAGAAAGAAGCCGGAGTTGTTTTGGTGGATATCGGAGGCGGAACAACAGATGTGGCCATTTTCCAGGATAATACCATAAGACATACAGCGGTAGTTGCCATAGCGGGACAAAAAGTAACCGATGATATCAGAATTGGCCTGAGTGTACTCGAAGATCAGGCAGCAAGGCTGAAACATCAGCACGGCCACGCTTTCACAGATTTGATTATGGAAGATCAGATTATAACTGTGCCGGGCATCGCTGGCCGTCCACCGAAGGAAATCAAAAAAAGCATTCTGGCCAACATTATACAAGCCAGAATGGAAGAAATTCTGGAAATAGTAGGAATTGAAATTAAACGCAGCGGATACCTTAATGAACTCAGTGCCGGTATTGTATTGACCGGTGGTGGTTCGCTTCTCGAAGGAATGGGGCCGCTGGCGCAGGAAGTATTAGGTATGGATGCAAAAATTGGCTTACCTATGGGATTAACAGGTGGCCTTGTAAACGAAGTGAACAGTCCGATTTACAGTACAGGTGTCGGTTTGGTGCTTCATGGCATGCATACAAAAACAGCACCCGGACACGCGATGATACCGGGTTCTGCTCAGGGAGGCGGAGTCGAAAAAATAATGACGCGTCTCGCAGACAGGATGAAAAGCTGGTTTAAAGAACTTTAACTCATAAATAGTGCAATCTAATCTCGCAGGAGAAATACTATGAATAATATACACAACTCAAGATTCAGTTTTGACGAGCAAGGACAAGACAACGCTAAGATCAAGGTTGTCGGTGTCGGTGGTGGCGGAGGTAATGCCATCAATAATATGATAGCCAAAGGCTTGAATAATGTTGAATATGTTGCCCTGAATACAGACAATCAGGCGCTGAAAAACAACAGTGCCGATATGGTAATTCAGGTTGGCAAAAGCTTAACAGACGGTCTCGGAGCCGGAGCCAGGCCTGAAATTGGACGTGAAGCGGTAGAAGAAAACCGCCATGAAATTGAAGAAGCCATAGAAGGCGCAGACATGATTTTCGTAACTGCAGGAATGGGCGGTGGAACCGGTACAGGCGGTGCGCCCGTTGTAGCCGGTATTGCCAAAAGAAAAGGTATTTTAACCGTTGGCGTGGTAACCACTCCTTTCGAGTGCGAAGGTAAAGTCCGTACGAAGTTCGCTCTCGATGGCATAAAAGAACTTAAAAAGAATTGCGATACCGTAATTGTAATTCCAAACGAGCGTCTGTTGGATTTATGTGATGATAACACCACGCTCATACAGGCATTTGAAATTGCTAACGAAGTACTCTACAACGCAACAAGAGGAATTTCGGATTTGATTTTGATGCCGGGATTAATCAACCTCGACTTTGCGGATGTGAGAACAACCATGATGGATGGTGGAGCAGCGATTATGGGCTCAGCGACAGCAAACGGTGCCGACAGAGCAGAAATCGCGGCAAGAGAAGCGATCAACTCGCCGTTGTTGGATGGCGTGAGCATAAGAGGTGCGAGAAATGTATTGGTGAATATTTCATCGGGATCAAACCTCGGTATGCGCGAAACCAATAC
>SLDG01000206.1 GCA_007125355.1 Balneolales bacterium
TAAGCACACTGATGCATTGAAAGTATTTTGTTTAGCCGTATTTAGCAAACGAAATTTGTGGAATGTGAATCTGGCCTCTCTTATCGTGAAATATGTTTACCATCTCAAATTTGCCACGAAACAACACATCACCATAAGGAGTCAGGGTGAGCGGAGCAGCGGTTTGGGATGGAAACTACGGGTTGAGATGGTTGGCCGCTGCGTAGTCGAAGCCCTTGCTTTTACAACCCCATGAACCCAATCAACCACTGGTTCGACTACATGCCGGGTTGAGTTGGCACCCCTTAGCATAAATCCGAGCCCGGCATTCCGCTACTAATGACATAGTTGGTTTGTCCTTAGAAAATAGCTCAATAACCGCTTTGGTTTCGGCTCCGCTCAACCGCCGCTACAACATCTCTGTCATATCCATCAAATGTATCTTGCGTAAGCGCAGATATTAGGGCCTCACCATGACTGGGTGGTATGTGACTCAGGTGTAAAAAAAATCAATAACTTATTTTCCCGCAATCCGGAACAGAAAAATTATTCAATATTCAATAACTCAATATTCAATTCCCTAATACGCTCTCGCAAACAACACTTTCCGTGCCGATGGCTTGCCGGTTACCATACATTTGCCCGGTTCGTTGTCGCTGTGCAGGGGGATGCATCTGATGGTGGCTTTGGTTTCTTCTTTCACCTTGGTTTCGGTTTCAGCGGTGCCATCCCAGTGGGCATAGATAAATCCGCCTTTGGAATCGAGGATTTCCTTAAACTCCTCATACGTAGAAACCGTGGATGTGCGTGTGGCCATCCGCTCTTTGGCTGTATCGTAGAGATTATTCTGGATTTCATCCAGCAGGCTTTCCACTTTACCAACCAGCGAATCACGTTCTACAATTTCTTTTGAGCGTGTATCACGGCGCGCAATTTCGGCTTTGTTGTTTTGAACATCCCGCGGCCCTACGGCTATGCGTAAGGGAACTCCCTCAACTTCGTACTGCGCGAATTTCCAGCCGGGCTTGTATTGGTCACGGGCATCCAGTTTAGTGCGGATTCCCTTCGATTGAAGCTCTTTCTGTACGCCTTTGGCATAATCGAGTACGGCCTGTTGGTCGTCATCCGATTTCCAGATGGGGACAATCGCTACCTGAACAGGCGCAATTTTTGGCGGAAGCACCAGTCCGTCATCATCAGAATGCGTCATAATCAACCCGCCAATCAGCCGTGTTGATACACCCCAGCTTGTAGCCCAAACGTGTTTTACGGTATTGTCTTTATCCTGGAATTTCACATCGAAGGCTTTGGCGAAATTTTGGCCGAGAAAATGGGATGTCCCTGCTTGCAGTGCTTTGCCATCCTGCATCAGCGCTTCAATACAGTAGGTTTCTACCGCGCCGGCAAACCGTTCTGATTCGGTTTTAACACCCGTAATTACAGGCATTGCCATATATTCTTCCGCGAACGTACGGTACACTTCCAGCATTTGCTCGGTTTCCTGTACGGCTTCTTCTTTGGTAGCGTGCGCTGTGTGGCCTTCCTGCCATAAAAATTCCATAGTTCTCAAAAACAAACGCGTACGCATCTCCCAGCGGACCACATTTGCCCATTGATTAATCAAAATCGGCAGGTCGCGGTGCGATTGAACCCAATTTCTGTACGTATCCCAAATAATCGTCTCGGATGTAGGACGCACAATCAGTTCTTCTTCCAGTTTTGAGGACGGGTCAACATCAACGCCATCCTCGCTGTTAATCAAACGGCTGTGTGTAATAACCGCGCATTCTTTCGCGAAGCCCTCTACGTGCTGTGCTTCTTTAGACAAAAAAGATTTGGGGATGAACAGCGGGAAATAAGCATTCTGATGCCCGGTTTCCTTAAACATTCTGTCGAGTACATCACGCATATTTTCCCATAGCGCGAATCCGGTCGGTTTAATAACCATGCAGCCCCTCACCGGCGAATGTTCGGCCAAACCGGCTTCTTTAATAATATCGAGATACCATTGCGAGTAATCGTTGTCTCTGGAAGTAATCTTTTTTGCCATAAATAGTTTCGTGGAAATAAAGTGAATAACAAGAGAAATATCACCTAAAGGTAGGCTTTTTTGAGCAAATTTTCAGCCGGACAAACAAATTTGTAGAATTTTGAAATAAAAACTCTTATTTTTGGTTTCTGTACAAAAACAGGTCAGATACAAATCGAATAATTCAGTCCGGTTGCATTTCTGACGACAGTTTGGCGTGGTAGCTCAGGTGGTTAGAGCGTCGGATTCATAACCCGGAGGTCGGCGGTTCAAGTCCGCCCCACGCTACGATAAACTTTAAAGCCATTAATCCTTTTTTGGGTTGATGGCTTTTTTTGTGCTCGAAAAATTCATTTAGTGATAAGAATGATGCCCAAAAACTTAAAAAATATAACTAATGTTTGAGCGCGCGACGATTCGTAAAGATTGTTTAAAACTGTTTAGAATTATTTTAATTAATGCCAAAATTTAGTCTTTGTCAATACTGTGGTATACGCACAACTATTTGATTATTAACAATTATAGCAGAATGGAAATTTCAAAGTATTTTTTTTAAAATGAAGATGATAAACAACGGGGTCGTATATTAATTTCTAACAATAAGTTATAATTAAATGATTAAGTATAAGAAAAATAAATTGGGGATATCTGAACAAAGTTTAATCATTCGTGGTAATTGTTATTTGGGTTATTTTTTAGGTGTGCTCTCTTTGTTTATATCTTTACCAATACTTGTCAGTGCTCAAGATTTTCAGGTATCGGGTGTGGTAACTGATGAAGATGGAGTTCCAGTAGAAAATATTTTGATTATTCTTTATGATGCTGATAACATTGAAGTTGAAAGTGACACAACAGATGCAGAAGGTAGTTATGATATTAGTGTATTGGCGACAGGCCTCCCACCCGAAGAAGATACTGAAATTGATTCTGATTTTAGATTAGGTGATTTTTATCCAAACCCATCTATCGGGCAGTCTACTCTTCCAATAATTATAGGAGAAGATGGGAGCTACATGATATACATGTATAGCGTTGACGGGAGACTGATTCAAAGTGTACAGTCTAATCTGACTTCCGGGACATACCACATCAACGTCAATATGCCTTTAGCGGCAGGTATGTATTTTGTACAAGTTGTAGGGTCTGCAAAACAAGATGTTCGGAAAATCACTTCATTATTAGGAACAGGTGCAGAAATTTCAATTTCAGCGGCCTCGGGATCCGGCTCCAATATGTTTTATTTGGATTCAGATTCTGATGAAAACCAGCTGGCTCAAACATTGTTTAGTGAAGCTCTATTTACATTAGTGGCCTATGGAGGTGAAACTTTTCAAGACTATGAAGTAGAATTCGATGAGCCCGGAACGTATGTGCATAACATAACAATGCTTCAAGACTCAGATCCATCTCATGAGGCTTGCAGTGAATTACAACTGACGGTGAACTCTGCACTTCCCACGCAATTTGTAACAGTAGAAGGCATGAAGCCTGAGTTCGGTGATGAGCCTTTTGCCTGGCTTTACGACATGACAGTTGATGAACCCGGCGAAGACGATCGTTATCCGGCTTTTATCGAGTGGATAGAGGATGAGGAATCAGAGGATGAAGGCTTTATGTACCGGAGTCAACGATCAATACGTGAAAGAATTTTGAGCGGAGAAACAGATCAGGCACGTGTTGCCATCCCGCTGCATCCGGGTAACCATATGAACGGCGGAGAGGCCGGATTAGTGATTGAAAGCGAAGACCAGGAAATCGTCTGTGACACGATTCCAATAACCATTGAACCGCTTGAACCGGCACCCGGCATAATTCATCTGGTAGTGGATGAGCTTGAAGATGCGCTGATTAGCCGGGCTGAGGATTTGGGTTCCTCTTACTCCGAGCTGATAACCGCTGAAGCCTGGAATCTGACAGCCGATCTGGCACCTGTTGCAGCGGGTTTACAAGCCATTGATGGTCCCGGTAATCCAAACAACATAAGAGCCATACTTAGCGGAGACGCGCCGGCATTTGATGAATTTCTTGAGGGCGAGTATTTGGAATTGATAGAGACCATCTATCAAATTACCGATTTGGCTGGCAGTCTTTTGAGTGTAGCCGATGTCATTGATGAACTTCCATCTACTATGCCATTTCCCGATAACGTGACCACAAACAGAACCGGAATAGAATCTTCTCATTGGGAAGAGATTTCAGTTGACACACCAGAAGAGCTTCATTATCTGATGGATGCCCATTCGAGATGTGCCAATGCCAATCAAGGACCGGCTGCTGTTGCCCGGCTTGCCGGTGGCCTCACATTAGCGGGTGCAGCCTTTTTAGTGCCTGGTGCTCAAGCTGCCGCAGGTTTTGCAGGCTTAACTATTTTTTTAATGGAAGTAATGCTTTCGATTTGTGAAGAATCCTTCCCTAACGAACTTTCTGGGATCAATCTTAACGCCTCTCCACTGGTATACAATGAAGATCAAAGCACTTTAGGCGAATGGAGCGCAACAATTTTCGGATATTCTGATGGCTATACATTATCATGGCCAGATGCTCTTGGCCTAATACCGGGTATGGGGCAAGTTGCCAAAATTACCGGGCGGCTCACCAGACAAAGTGCGGAGATTCTGGAACTGGCAGATCAAACAGCTGGTTTCATGCAAGATTTTATGATTACAGCATGGGGGATGACCGAGGATGGCGGGCCGGTCAATTTCCCACCTGGGTTATTCGGCCCGGTCATGATTGAGACTGATCGAGACGAAGAGTATTTCAGTTGGGAATTGATTACTCTTGTGGACGATATTGGGGATCATCCTTTTGTTTTTGATGAAGAAGACGAGAATTATTACCATCCTAATGCGCCGGGTATTTCCAGGCTAAGACTTGAAACCCAGCCTGGTAAATTCCTGAACCAGTCGGAAATCGTGAATCTTGATCTTGAAGTCAAATCAATTGAAATAAGTATAACTGATAGAGAAACAGGTCAATCACCCGATTTCTTCGTGGAGCCGGGTGAATTTCTGGAACTGGAAGCTACCGTATCCAATGCCGATGATCCATCCATTTCATGGGAACATATTGGTTTTGGAACTATGGTGATTCACGGCGATGGAACCATGCTGGATTATATAGCACCGGAAGATGGTGGTGTCGAATTGCTTATTGCTACAAGCGAAGCAACCGGTGGTGCAAGAGATAATGATAATGCCCCGGTTCGTTCATCGACCGCAAGGGTAAATGTAACCGATGAATTAGGACTGTTTGTCTACCCTGATTTGCCCTGCCTGGAGCTTGATCAAACCCATGATTTTACATTCGCTTATCAAGGACAGGAAATAGAGCTTGCTGAATTGGAATGGGATATGAGCGGGCCGGGTTCTTTGGGTTCAGACGGTTCATTTGTCCCAATAGAAGAAGGCGAAGTGACACTAACTTTTTATCATCCTGACGATCCCGATGACGTTAAGGAAATATCTTTCGCCGTTCGCGAGATTTGTAGTTTTCTTACTCTGAACTCATATCATTTCCAGTTAGAAAGTGAATGTGTTAACTACCTCTCCCCATCCCCGGTACCTATTGGTGATATTCGCAATAGCTTTGATGATTTTTTTCAAACTCAGATTTCTTTAATTGGCGATATTGTTGATGCAGAGCCACCTTTTAGTACCAATCTCTTACTAAATTTAGAGCCCCCTCCATTTTGGTCTATGACATCAATAAGTATCGACGGTATGCAATTTGGATGGGTACTTGCTGAAAGTGGCGGAGGAGTGGGGTTTCCATTACAAATTGAGCGAAAGATGCGTACCGTAGATGGCCAGGAATTGCCTGCTTGGTACGGCAGATTTGTAATGCCATTCGAAAATGCAGATATCTATCACGAAACGGGTAATAGGCTTGAAACGATAGTGATTGGTGAATTTTCCGGCGTATTGGAAGGAGAGCATGGGTGCTTTGATGTTGATTAATTTAAAGCATTTATTATTATAGTACAGTTTTTAGGATACTCCCCAGTTTTGTGTTGATAACCGTAGATGGACAGTCATATGCATCTTATACTTATGAAATTACAGCAAATAACCTACAGGTACAACATCCGGGGCTGGCTACGATCTATTAACAACCCTGACGACCTGACCAATCCAATTAAAGGCTATACCGATGACCGCTTTGCCCTGCGCCTGGATTATTATGAGCAGTCTTCGTATAACTACAACGGAAACATTTCCGAAATTGAATGGCGTATTCATCCTTCAGCTTCAGGCATTTCCCAGGCCGACGAGCCTTCATATACCTTCAGGTACGACCGTGCCAACCGCCTGGTACGGGCCAATTATGCCAACCCTGATGGTCCTGCAAATGTCCATTATACCGTGTTCGGCACAGGAGCTTCGGAAACCAGCGACGGCGGTGCTGTTTCTTCAGGGATAAGCTACGACGCTAACGGCAACTTCCTGAACCTGAAACGTAACAACGGCGGGGTCGGCGGCAGCTTCCTCAAAGAATACGAATTTGTGTACAACCCAGGCACCAACCGCCTGCGCAACACCGATGGCAGCAAAAACATCCATTACCAGTACGATGCCGCCGGAAACGTTATTGGTAACGCCGACCGTGATATTGTTACCATTCATTATGATTCACGCAACCTGGCTCACCTCATAGCCACAGAAACCGGCTTCCACCGGTATTCCTACGATGAAGCCGGCCAGCGAACCGCCAAGTACTACCGCCCGGACACCCAGTCTAGCTGGGCGCTGCAAACCCGCTACGCCCGCGGCGCCTTCGGCGAAATCCTGGCCCAATACGATGGAACCCAGCTCCAGTA
>SLDG01000121.1 GCA_007125355.1 Balneolales bacterium
AAACTCGCAACCTGAAACCTGGAACCCGAAACTCTTTCGATTCTTACCAAAGCTCTAAGGAAGGAATAACGAATATCAAAAACAATACAAGTGCGGCTATAGTTACGTACTTCAGGTATTGGTTTATTTTGTGCAATGCTTTCAATGACATGGATATGTGAAATTTATAAATCTTGAAATCCCTTGATCTGAGCAATCAGAGTGAATAGTAATTCTAAATTATATCTCTCTTTTGGATGTTATTGTATAGTATGTAAATATACTAATTTTGGATTAATCACTACAAGCAGTAGTTTTTTGATGTTACAGGCGATAGTAACGAATCCTAAACAGTTTTATTTGTCTCTTTGGGTTCATACGCTAAATTTGGAGAAAGCCAACGCTCACAAACATTTTGAGTGAGATTTTTTCTCTCGGCATAATTTCGAACCTGATCTTCTTCGATTTTACCGATGGCAAAATAAGAGGATTCCGGATGCGCAAAATAAAATCCACTCACGGATGAGGCCGGATACATGGCAAACGATTCGGTGAGCTCAATCCCTGTATTTTTCTCAACCTCAAGCAGGTCGAATAAGGTTCTTTTTTCTGTATGGTCAGGACAAGCGGGGTAACCCGGTGCCGGCCTGATTCCCTGATACTGTTCCTTAATCAGCTCTTCGTTGTTGAAAGATTCATCCGGTGCATATCCCCAAAATTCTTTTCTCACGCGCTCATGCATTAGTTCAGCAAACGCCTCAGCTAAACGGTCGGCAATGGCTTTTACCATAATGACATTGTAATCATCATGATTTTTTTCGTGATACTCTACGAGTTTTTCAATGCCAATTCCGGTTGTTACGGCAAATCCACCCATGTAATCCGCAAAACCCGTGCTTGCCGGTGCTACATAATCCACGAGCGATTTGTTGGGCTGCCCGCTTCGTTTTTTTGCTTGTTGGCGAAGCATTTTGAAAGTGCAGGCGACACTTTTCCTGTCCTCGTTTTCGTATATGTGGACATCTTCGCCTTCAGCGTTAGCAGGGAATAGCCCAATAACCGCCTTGGCGCGCAGGCTTTTCTTGGCGATGATTTCATCGAGCATGGTATTGGCATCTTCAAAAAGCTTTATCGCTTCTTTGCCCACGATTTCATCTTCCAGAATGGCGGGATATTTACCCGTTAACTGCCACGTAATGAAGAAAGGTGTCCAGTCTATGTATTTTCTAATTTCCTCTAACGGATAATCATCAAACACATGGATTCCCGGTTTTTTAGGGGGATATAAATCTTTGCTTTTCCATTCGATGGGAGTACGGTTAGCCTGCGCTTCTGCGAAGGGTAAATACGTTTTCTTCCCTTTTCGCTTTCCATGATTTTCTCTGACTTGCGCATATTCGGATTGAATTTCATGCACAAATGCTTCGCGAGCGCTTTTGGTGGTGAGCTTGCCAACAACCGGCACACTTCGGGATGCGTCTAAAACATGTATGGTCGCCCCGGAATACGCTGGCGCAATTTTAACAGCTGTATGAACTCTTGAGGTTGTTGCGCCACCTATCAACAGGGGTATATCCAGTTTGAGGCGCTCCATTTCTGATGCAACATGCACCATTTCATCCAGTGATGGCGTGATAAGGCCGCTTAATCCCAACACATCAATTTTGTGTTTTTGGGCTTCCTCGAGGATTTTCTCAGCGGGAACCATCACTCCAAGGTCAATTACATCAAAATTATTACAAGCCAGCACAACCGCTACGATATTTTTTCCGATATCGTGCACATCCCCCTTAACCGTAGCCAACAGGACTTTCGCGCGTGCTTCGGTGTTATTAGCTTTCCGTTTATCTTCTTCAATAAACGGAATCAGATAAGCCACCGATTTTTTCATCACTCTTGCGCTTTTTACCACCTGGGGCAAGAACATTTTTCCGGCTCCGAATAAATCCCCCACAATATTCATCCCATCCATGAGAGGGCCTTCGATGACCTTCAGTCCGTCTTTGTATTTCAACCGGGCTTCTTCGGTATCTTCCTCAATAAAATCTACAATTCCTTTCATCAGCGCGTAGCTGAGTCGTTCTTCCACCGGTTTTTCACGCCATTCGTTTTTCTTGACCGTGGTTTGCTTCTCACCCGATTTGTAGGATTCAGCGAAATCAACGAGGCGCTCCGTAGCATCAGGACGCCGGTTCAGCAGTACATCTTCTACACGTTCGAGCAGGTCTTTTGGGATGTCATCATAAACCTCAAGCATCCCGGCATTCACAATGCCCATGTCCAAACCGGCTTTAATTGCGTGGTACAAGAAGGCAGAGTGCATGGCCTCACGAACGGGATTATTCCCCCTGAAAGAGAAAGAAATATTACTGATACCACCGCTTACTTTGGCGTGTGGCAAGTTCTTTTTAATCCAGCGTGTGGCCTCTATAAAATCTACGGCGTAGTTGTTGTGTTCTTCAATACCGGTGGCAACAGTAAGAATATTCGGGTCGAATATGATATCCTGTGGCGGGAATCCGACCTCATTAACCAAAATATCGTACGCTCTTTTGCACACCTCAATGCGGCGTTCGTAATTGTCGGCCTGACCCTTCTCATCAAAAGCCATTACAATAACTGCCGCACCGTATTGCATGATGGTTTTTGCCTGCTGCCTGAACACTTCCTCGCCTTCTTTAAGGCTGATTGAGTTGACCACACATTTACCCTGCGCGTTTCGCAGTCCGGTCTCAAGTACGCTCCATTTCGAGGAATCAATCATTATCGGTACGCGTGCAATATCGGGCTCAACTGCCAACAGCTTCAGGAAACGCTCCATGGCGGCTTCGGAGTCGAGCATCCCTTCATCCATATTGATGTCGATAATCTGTGCGCCGTTTTCCACCTGTTGTCGCGCGACCGACAGAGCTTCGTCGAAATCTCCGGCTTTAATTAACCGTGCAAACTTGGGTGAACCGGTCACATTTGTGCGTTCTCCGATATTCACAAAATTGGTTTCCGGGGTAACCACCAATGGCTCCAGACCGCTGAGCATCAGCAATTCTTTTTTCGGGGATACCTTTCTTGGCGGCAGCGAGTGCGTAATTTCGGCCACTGCTTTTATGTGTTCCGGATGCGTACCACAGCAACCCCCGGCAATATTCAGAAAGCCATCCCGCACATAGGCTTCAATCTCTTTTGAGAAATATTCTGCCGATTCATCATATTCGCCAAACTCGTTTGGTAATCCGGCGTTGGGATACAAACTGGTGTACACGCTCGAAATCCCCGATAATTCCTCAATAAACGGCCGCATTTGGCTTGAACCGAGTGCACAGTTAAGGCCAATGCTTAACAGGTTTGGGGTGTGTTTCAGGGATGTCCAGAATGCTTTTGTCGTTTGGCCCGATAGAGTACGTCCGCTTTGATCTACAATCGTACCTGAAATCATGACCGGAATGGCCAATTCGTGCTTTTTCAAGTATTCCTGAACAGCATAAAGTGCCGCTTTGGCGTTGAGAGTGTCGAATACGGTTTCAACCAGTAAAATATCCACACCGCCATCTACCAGACCACGAATTTGGCTGTAATAAGAATCGGCAACTTCCTGATAACTCACCGCCCGGAAACCGGGGTCGTTAACGTCGGGCGACATCGACAGTGTTTTATTGGTTGGGCCAATAGCACCGGCAACAAATCGTTTTTTTTCGGGATTTTGGGATGTGAAACTCTCTGCTGCTTCCCGTGCAAGTTTTGCAGAAGCCACATTCAATTCATAAGTGAGGTCCGATTGGTTGTAATCGGCAAGGGAAATAGGATTTGAATTGAACGTATTGGTCTCAATAATATCCGCACCGGCTTCCAGAAACTGCTCGTGAATTTTTTTTATGATGTGCGGCTGCGTGATGCTAAGCAGATCATTGTTTCCTTTAAGGTTATCTGGGTGATTTTTGAATCTTTCGCCCCGATAATCCTCTTCTGTGAGTTTATAATTTTGAATCATGGTGCCCATCGCACCATCCATTATCATGACTCTCTTATCAAGAATTTTTCTTAGTTCTTTTAAGGTTGCACTCATTTTTTGAAAAGCTATTTAATGTTACTGCTTTGCGATTCTCACAACGGCTTGCGCCACAACTTTTGGTATTTCGGGGTTAAATGGATCAGGAATTATTTCGGTAGGGCCAGGATTTTCAACCATGTCGGCAATGGCCGTAGCAGCGGCTACGTACATGGGACGCGTGAAATTTCTGGCACGTGCATCTAAAATCCCCCTAAAAAGTCCGGGGAAAGCCAGCACGTTGTTAATTTGATTTGGGAAATCTGAACGGCCTGTTGCAATAATAAAAGCACCGGCTTCTTCTGCTTCATCAGGCATTATTTCGGGGATGGGATTAGCCATGGCGAAAATAATCGGGGCGTTGTTCATAGACTTCACCATGTCTTTAGTCAACACCCCAGGCGCCGAAACTCCAATAAATACATCCGCATCTTTAATAGCATCCGACAGATTTCCCTTCAGGTTTTTCCTGTTAGTCATGCTTGCCATTTCTTTCTTGATGGGCGTCAGGTTTTCGCGTCCTTCGTAAATGGTGCCCTGTGTATCTACCATAATCACTTCACTGACACCACACTCAATCAAAAGTTTGATAATGGCAACACCGGCTGCACCTGTACCATTTATCACCACTTTTATGTCTTTCATTTCACGACCGGTAATTCTCATGGCGTTAATCATAGCCGCAAGAGTAACCACGGCGGTACCATGTTGATCGTCGTGCATCACCGGAATATCGCACCTTTCTTTAAGCCTGGATTCTACTTCAAAGCATTTTGGAGCAGCGATGTCTTCAAGATTTATTCCACCAAAAGAAGGTGCTATTTGCTCGATCGTCGCTATAATTTCTTCTGTTTTTTGCGTTTTCAGGATGATGGGAACCGCGTCGATACCGGCAAAACGCTTGAAAAGAGCGCATTTTCCTTCCATAACAGGCATGGATGCGGCACCGCCGATGTTACCAAGCCCTAAAACTGCTGAGCCGTCACTTATAACAGCCACCATATTTCCCTTGCTCGTGTAATCGTAGGCTTTGCGCGTATCTTTATGGATTTCCTTGCAGGGTTCAGCCACCCCGGGAGTGTAGGCTATACTCAGGTCGTATTTGTTTTCCAGGGGCATTTTAACTTCTACAGAAAGCTTGCCTTTGTAACGCTCGTGGGCTTGTAAAGCGAGTTTGCCATAATCTGTTGTTTTTTTCATTTTAATCCCTGAGTTAATTTTTAATTAAAACCCCTACTTGGTGAAAATCTTGTTCCATCAGCAAGTTAACAAAACGATTGGTTTATAATGGCTATTTTGTATTTCTGTCATCAAGTATTTTATCTAAACACCCAGATTATCAGAAAAGTCTGAATTACGCTCGATGCAGATTTCTGTACGCAGGAGCTAAAAACACAAAAAGGGTTGCATTCGTTTGAACGCAACCCTCAAAACCTAAACCTGTGTTGAATTCAGACCTTATTTTCAGATATGAACTCTTGTACTTTATCAGCGTCAATAACAGCTTCTTTAAATTTACACACACTTTGTTGCTTTTTGTGTGAAATAATTACTTTAGCCATTTTACGCTGTGCTAATTTAGCAGCAAGTACCTTTTCACCAAACGATTGTTTCTTAGCCATCAGTTAACCTCAGCTTATTTAATTTCTTTGTGTACCGTTTGCTTTCTTAAAGAAGCGTTATATTTGCGCAGCTCCATACGGCCTGTGGTGGTTCTGCGGTTTTTTGTGGTTACATAACGGGATGTGCCGGGAGCTTCTGTGCACTCCAATATAACCTGAATTCTGTTTCCCTTAGCTTTTGCCATGTGTCTTAAACGTTTATAGATTTACCTTTGGCTTGTGCTTTTTTCAAAACAGCAGACAAACCATTTTTGTTAATCGCTTTAAGCGTTTTTGTAGTAACCTTTAGGGTAACCCAGCGGTCTTCTTCCGGAAGATAGAACTTCTTCTTCTGAAGGTTTACGTTAAACAAACGCTTGGTTTTGTTGTTTGCTTTCGAAGACCTGTACCCGTTGAGCGCTTTAGCTCCTGTTATATCATCTCTGCGTGACATGAGTATACAAATTACGTGTGCTTGGATTGTTTTTTAAACGAAACCGTAAAATATTGCTTTTATATTTATTATTCAATACTTATTTTGAAAAACTGTTAGCTCTAAGCTATTAGCCGATAATTTATACCATCGCAGACAAACCAAGGGTCACTCTTGCCGAAAACGCCTCAAATAATCAACCTGAATTGCTCTAAGTCGGCGCATCTCAAAAAAAGCTCATTGTAACCGTGTCTTTTTTGGATATTGTCTATTATAGCCCTATTTTAGGCCGTATTTCAAACCATATTATTCTTCATACATTTACGTTGCATGCCCAAAAATAAACCAGCTGAGTACAAAGCTTCAAATATTCAGGTACTGGAAGGATTAGAAGCGGTAAGAAAACGCCCTTCTATGTATATCGGCGATACCGGTGTTAGAGGCCTTCACCATCTTATTAACGAAGTTGTAGATAATTCTATCGATGAGGCGCTTGCCGGCCATTGTGATCATATTAAATTAGATATCAATAAGGATGGCTCCATTACTATTGAGGATAACGGCCGTGGTATCCCTGTAGATATCCATGAGAAAATGGGGATTCCCGCTGTTGAGCTGGTGCTTACCAAGCTACATGCCGGCGGCAAATTCGATAAAGACAGTTACAAGGTCTCGGGTGGACTCCACGGTGTGGGGGTAAGTTGTGTTAACGCATTATCTTCTTCTTTTGA